>CADECW010000025.1:22686-30490 GCA_902825855.1 uncultured Rhodospirillales bacterium
ACAGCCAAGGCCGGCGGCGGCTTCGTGACCATCATCAACAAGGGCACGACGGCCGACCGGCTGGTGGCGGCGCGCAGTGCCGCCTCCGACAAGGTCGAGATCCACGAGATGAAGATGGACGGCAGCGTCATGCGCATGCGCGAGCTCGAAAAGGGCGTGGAGATCCCGCCCGGCGGCACCGTGGTGCTTAAGCCCGGCGGCTATCACATCATGTTCATGGAGCTCAAGGCGCCGTTTGCGAAGGACACCAAGGTCCCAGTGACCCTGGTGTTCGAGAAGGCCGGCACCATCGACGTTCCTTTCACGGTCGAGGCCATGGGCGCGGGCGCGCGCCATTGACGGCCGCAACGCGCATCGCCACCGAGGTCGACTTCGACCGCGACGGCCGGCAGGCGGACTTCCTGCGCCTGCCGCATTCCGTCGACCGCTCGGCCTATGGCTGGATCCCCATCCCCATCGTCTGCGTGCGCAACGGCCCTGGTCCGCGCGTCCTGCTGATGGCCGGCAACCACGGCGACGAGTTCGAGGGCCAGGTGGCGCTCAGCAAACTCGCCCATAGCCTGCGGCCCGAGTGGGTCACCGGCCGGATCATCATCCTGCCGATGGCCAACGCGCCGGCTGCTCGCGCGGGCAGGCGCAACTCGCCGATCGACGGGCTCAATCTCAATCGGAGCTTTCCGGGCGACGCCAACGGCGCTCCGACGGCAATGATCGCGCACTACATCGAGAGCGTGCTGTTGCCCCAGTGCGACGCCGTGATCGACGTCCACTCCGGTGGACAGTCCTTGCAGTACGTGCCCAGCACCCACATCCGCCGCTCACCCGATTCCGACCGCTTCGCCCGCGCCAGCGCGCTGATGGAGGCCTTCAATGCGCCCTACAGCTGGGTGTTCGAAGGTGCGCGCGAGACCAGGGCGCTGAATGCGGCGGCCGAGCGCTGCGGCATCGTCGCGCTGGGCACGGAACTTTGCGGTGGCGGCACCGTGACACCTCGGGCCCTGCGCATCGCCGAGCGCGGCCTGCGTCGCGCGCTGGCGCATCTTGGCGCCATGCCCGTCGATCCGGCGGACGCCGAGACGCTGCCGTCGCGCCGCATGCAGGTCGGTGGCTTTCCATTCTACGTCTACGCCCAGGACGAGGGCGTGTTCGAGCCGCTCGTGGCGCTCGAGGACGAGGTCAAGGCCGGCCAAGCGGCGGCGCTGATCCATCCCGTCGAGACGCCGTGGCGCGCGGCGCAGGAGGCAAGGTTCGCACGCGCCGGGACCGTGGTCTGCGCCCGCGTCCCCGGCCGGGTCGAACGCGGCGACTGTCTATTTCACCTCGCCGTCGACTGACGGCTACATCGCCTGCAGAAGCACCCAGGCGATCATGGCCATGCCGATCACCGACACGAACCAGGCGACCGTGCGCAGCCAGGGGATGCCGGCGATGTAGATCACGGCATAGGCGAGTCGCGCCCAGAAGAAGATCATGGCGCCCATCGCCGTGGTGGCGTTGGCCTTGCCCGCCGCCGCCGCGATCAGCACCAGGGCAGCGAACAGCACCAGGTTTTCGATCATGTTGAGATGGGCTCGGCGGGCACGGCCGGCCCATCCGCCGTACTCGGGCAGTTTATCGCGATTGCCGGCCAGGGTCGGCAGGCCGACCTGCTGGTTGGCGCCGGTCGCGGCAATCAGCACCTGCACGAAGCACAGGATGGTCGAGAACAGAAGGTACTTGAGGTCCGGTGACATAAAACGTTTTCTCCCCGTCTATCTGGTCCCGAACAGGCGGTCGCCCGCATCGCCCAGGCCGGGGACAATATAGCCGTGATCGTTGAGCTTGGCATCGATCGCCGCCGCGAAGACCGGCACGTCGGGATGAACTTCGGCAAAGGCGCGCGCGCCCGGCTCGGAACCCAGCACGCAGATGAACTTGATGCGCTTTGCGCCCGACTCCTTCAGGCGATCGACCGCGGCGATGGCGGAGTGCGCCGTCGCCAGCATGGGATCGCAGACGATGACATCGCGATCGGAGATGTCCTGCGGGATCTTAAAGTAGTACTCGACCGCCTGCAGCGTCTTGGGGTCGCGGTAGAGGCCGACATGGCCGACGCGCGCCAGCGGAACGAGATCGATGATGCCCTCGGCGAGCCCGAGGCCGGCCCGCAGGATCGGCACGACCACCAGCTTCTTGCCCTCGAGCAGCGGCGCCTTGGTTCCCTCGATGGGTGTCGTGATATCGCGCTCGACCAGTGGTAGATCGCGCGTCGCGTCGTAGCCCAGCAGCAGGCCGATCTCACGCAGCAGGCGGCGGAAGTTAGTGCTCGAGGTTTCCTTGTCGCGCATCTTGGTGAGCTTGTGCTGCACCAACGGATGGGTCACGACGTGGATCGAGTGCGGCAAGGACATCGGTATCTCCCCAAAGAGCTCAGAACACGGTGCCGTCGCTGACGATGGCGATCGGCGGGCCGCCGCCGGGACGGCGTTCCGCGGCAAGCACGCGGCCGGCGAACCAGGTGCCTGCCTCCAGCACTTTCACCAGAGGCAGGCGCGCGGCATCGAGGCCGAGATGGCCGCGCACGTGCTGCCCGATGCGGTCGAGCAGCGCTACCGTCAGCGCGCGCCATTCGACGATCGGCTCGTCGCCGACAGCGTAGGCGTTCTCCAGCAGCGCCTTCTTCTTGGGCCGCAGCGCTCCGGCATCGACCAGCAGGCCGCCGTTGCGATATTCCGGCAGGCCGGTCAGCTCATCGAGAGCGACGACCGCGAGACCCGCGCCTTCCAGCGGCTCGACCAGGGAATAAGTCAGCCACTGCGAGAGCTTGTGGAACGGCACCCAGCCGATGGCCGCGTGCTGCCAGACATCGCCCATGGGCAGCGGCCAGATCGGAGACAGCCTGTCGAGCACGGCCGCGAGGACGCTCGCCGCCTTCACCTCCGGACGCGCCACGATGTCGAACAGATCGCCCGGTCGAGACAGTCCGACGGAGCCCAGCTTGCGCAGAAGCTCGGCACGGCCTTCCAGACCGGCCAGCGGATTGTGCGCCTTCACCTGGAAACCCATGGCGATGTCCATCGGCGTCAGCGCGGCCAGACGCTCGGCATCGACGCGCAGGGGATCGCCCTTGGCGTCTCGGCTGAAGGCTCCGTCGGCGAACATGTGGAAGCTCGCTACACCCAGCCCCTCGGAGCGCGCATAGGTCTCGCCGGTTCCCGGCTCGCGATACGACCACGACGGTCCGGCGCCGGCATCGAGCAGTACCGACACGACGGCGAGATCCACACGCCGCCGCGCGATCTCCTCTCTGGGCAATCCCGACAGCCGCTCGGCCATCGCCGGCCAGCGATCGCGGCCGCCAGCCTCGAAATGGCGCCAGCGCGAATGAAACGGGATCGCCGCCGGATTGACGAAGCGCTGCCGCGTCACCGCGAGCGTCGCCTGGACCGCAGCCTCGAACCCGTTGGGATCGACCGAGAACCAGGCGGATCGTCCGTCCTCGGCATATTTCAGCATCGCCTCCGCCCGCTCGCGGATCGCCGCGGGCGTGCGCAGGTACGCAAGGTCGGCCGGGTTCACTCGTTGAGACCCCGCCCCTTGGCCTTGGCGAGCTCGGCCGTCTCGGGTTTCTTGGGCGTGAAGTAGCCGGCCGCCTTCTTGGCATCCATCTCGACCTGGGCGTCGGCGGGAATCAGCTCGTCGGGGATCGGCACCTGCTCGACCACGTCGATGCCCTGCTCACGCAACGCATCCGACTTCATGTTGCTCATCGAGGCGAAGCGATCGATGCGCGCGACGCCGAGCCAATGGAACAGGTCGGGCATCAGCTCCTGAAAGCGCATGTCCTGCACGCCCGCCACGCATTCGGTGCGATTGAAGTACTGCGCTGCCGAATCGCCGCCGGGCTGCCGCTTGCGCGCGTTGTAGACCAGGAACTTGGTGACCTCGCCCAGGGCACGGCCTTCCTTGCGATTGTAGATGACGACGCCGACGCCGCCCTTCTGCGCCATGTCGATGCAGATCTCGATGCCATGCGCGAGGTACGGCCGGCAGGTGCAGATGTCGGAGCCGAACACGTCCGAGCCGTTGCACTCGTCGTGGAGACGGCAGGCGATCTTCGTCGCGGGCTTGCCGAGCTCCTTCACGTCGCCGAAAAAGTAGATCGTGGCCCCGCCGATCGGCGGCAGGAACAGTTCGAGGTCGGGCCTGGTCACCAGCTCGGTATACATGCCGCCGGTGTGCTCGAAGAGCGTGCGGCGCAGGTCGGCTTCCTTGACGCCGAAGCGCTCGGCGATGCCGGGCAACCACCACACCGGCTCGACCGCGGCCTTGGTCACGCGCACGTCGCCGTTGGGCATCAGCAGGTCGTTGTCGGGCTTCAGGCGGCCGGCCGCGATGGCGTCCTTGATCTCGGGCATCTGGACGTGGGCCTTGGTGACCGCAATGGTCGGGCGGATGTCCCAGCCGGCAGCCAGCTTGTCGGCGAACACCTCGGCCACCATGTGGCCCCACGGATCGAGCGATACGATCTTCTTGGGATCGAACCAGCTCTCGAACGGGCCGATCGGCTCGGCCGGCGAGGTGTTTGTGAAGTCGGGGCGATGGCCCGGCTTCAGTTCCTGCGCCGCAATCGCCAGCGCCCGGTAGATGCCGTAGGACCCGGAATGCACGCCGATGGCATTGCGCTTGGCCGGATCACCCACGGTGCCCACGACGGGTCCGCGGATCTTGGGATCGCGCGCACCCCAGATCACCGGGGGCGCCGCTTGGCCGCCCTGCGAGGGATGGGTGTTCAGTCTGATGTGGGCCATGTGCTTTCCAGATGCCAGAAGCCGGGAAAGCGAGGCATTTTAGGCCCTGTAGATGACAAAGGGAAGATGCAGCAAGGCGCGCCAAAGCGCGGCCGCAGCGAGCGCCGCCCGGGGGCAATTCGCCGCATGAAGTGGGGCCTGCCGGACCACCGGCAGGCCCTCGCCTTCCATCCGGCTCCTAGTTGAAGAGCACGAAGGCGCTCTTGAGCGTCACCCAGGCGCCCCAGGCAATGGGAATACCCACGGCGAGCCACGCCAGGACCGAGGTGGCGTTGAGCTGCCACCGGCCGATTCCCATCGAGCCGGGAGTAACGCTGACGGCGACCTGCGACCGAGCCTGCAGCGACGCAACCTCCTCGGTCTTCATGAACCAGTGTGCGGCGAGCGGGCCAACCAGGAAGTTGCACAGAAAGCCCACCACCAGCATCCCGGCCAGGATGTACATGGTGAAGTCGTACACCTGCTCGCGCGGCACTCCGGCATTGAGCTGCGCCTCGCGGATGTAGTTCACGACGACCGGCCCGACGATGCCCGCGGTCGACCACGCAGTCAGCAGCCTGCCGTGGATGGCACCGACGAACTGCGTGCCGAAGATGTCGGCAAGGTAGGCCGGCACGGTCGCGAAGCCGCCGCCGTACATCGACAGGATGATGCCGAAGAAAAGCACGAACAGCGCCTTGCTGCCGACGTGCGCCGACCAGGGCACCAACGCGTAGAGCGCGATGCCGAGCGCGAAGAACGCATAGTACGTCAACTTGCGACCGATCTTGTCGCTGAGCGATGCCCAGAAGAACCGCCCACCGATGTTGAACAGCGACAACAGCCCGGTGAAGCCTGCTGCGATCGCCGCGATCATGCTGCGCTGCTCGGCGTTGAGCTCGGAGAACTTCAGCTCGGGATGGCCGATCAGCGAGCCGCCGAATATCTCCTGCAGCATCGGCGAGGCCATGCCGATCACGCCGATGCCCGCGCTGACGTTCAGCATCAGCACCAGCCAGATCAGCCAGAACTGCCTGGTCTTGTGGGCGTCCCTGAGGTGCACGTTGTGCTGAGTAATCATCGCCCTCCGACTTTGCTCGGGCGGAACCCAGCCTTCCGGCTGCCAGCCGGCCGGCGGCACGCGATAGCCGAAAGCGCCGCCAAGCATGAACATGAAGTAGATCACCGCCATGGCGACGAAGGTCTGCCATACGCCGTTGCTGTCGGGCATGCGAAACGCATTCATCAGGAAGTTCGCCAGGGGCGCGCCGATCATGGCGCCACCGCCGAAGCCCATGATCGCCATGCCCGTCGCCATGCCGCGGCGATCGGGAAACCACTTGATGAGTGTCGAAACCGGCGAGATGTAGCCCAAACCCAACCCGATGCCGCCGATCACGCCCGAGCCCAGCCACATCAGCCAGAGCTGATGCGTGTATATGCCGACCGCTGAAATCAGCAGGCCGCCGCACCAGCAGACGGCGGCGACGACGCCCGCCTTGCGCGGGCCGGCACGCTCCAGCCAGCCGCCCCATAGCGCAGCCGCCGAGCCCAGGAACACGAAGAACAGTGTGTACATCCAGCCGAGTTCGCTGATCTTCCAGTCGCAGCTGGTGGTGAACAGCGCGTTGAAGACACCCGCGCCATCGGGACAGGCGATCGAGGCCTTGCCACCAAGCTGGCGCGACAAGGGCAGCCAGAAGACGCTGAAGCCGTAGGCCATGCCGATGCAGAGATGAATGGCCAGTGCCGCCGGCGGCACCAGCCAGCGATTGAAGCCAGGTTTGGCGATGATCCGCTCGCGGTCGAGCAGGCCCACGCCGCCATCGATGCTATTGGCGGTTGTATCAGCTGCCATCATTGGGTTCCCCTTCGCTGCATTTGCTTTTTGATTCGCAGCGAAAGGGACGCTGGCTACTTGACGAAACGCGATCAATTCGCGCTTCCCGTTAGTGCATAGGAAACACCTATTGGTTGAGGTCGTTGGCGAGACGACGGGCTTCGGTTACGAGCGCGGCGGTGAGCGACGGCAGCGGCTCGCGCTTGGGGACGACAAGAGCGATCGTCGGCTCCGGCTCTTGGTCGACAATCGGCAGCACCTGCACTTCGTTGGCTCGACCCAAAGCGTCGACCAGCCGTGACGGCATCACGCTGCCCCAGTGGCCCGAGCGGACATGCGAGAACAAGACGATCATCGAATCCGATGTGAGCATCGGCGCGGGCTCGCAGCCGGCGGCGCGCAGGCGGCTGTCGATCAGATGCCGGTTCTGCGTGTCCGGCGTCAGCAGGCAGAGCGGCACCTGCCCGACTTCACTCCACGTCACCTTCTCGCGGCTAGCGAGCGGACTACTCTTCGAGACCAGCAGCCGATGTTGCTCGCGGTAAAGCGGCACGCTGCGCAGCACGCCATCGATCTTGCCGTCGGCGTAAGTGATGCCGGCATCGATCTCGAGATTCTCGATCAATGCCGGGATCTGCCCAGAGGAGCGGGACAGCACGGTGATCGCGACGTCAGGATAACGCGCGCGATAGGGTGCGGTGAGTTGCACCACGATGGCATGCGAGGGCGGCACGGCGGCGATGCGGAGATGACCTGTCAGCCCCTTCTTCAGCGACCGCATCTCCTGACGCATGGCGCTGGCGTCGCCGACAATGCGCCGCGCCCAATCGAGGATGCGCTCGCCCTCGGGCGTAAAATTCTGGAAGCGCGATCCGCGGTTGACCAGCAGCACGCCCAGCATCTCCTCGAGTTGTTTGATACCGCCCGACAGGCTGGGCTGCGTGACGCCGCAGGTCTGGGCCGCACGCCCAAAGTGACGCTCACGCGCCAGCGCCAGCAGGAATTGCAGCTTGTCGATCACGCAGCAGCTACGAGGCGATCTCGCCTTCCGATTCGGACACCAACGCAGATGGCGGCGGTGTCGATGGTAGTGGCGACACCCCATGGCGAATGGCGTGCGCTAAACGTCCGTTGACGAAGGTCAGCAAGCCTCGCTCTCCCCTCGCCTTCGAGGCCACCCACGACGAAAGTCCTA
>CADECW010000025.1:30590-43288 GCA_902825855.1 uncultured Rhodospirillales bacterium
GTCAGCAAGCCTCGCTCTCCCCTCGCCTTCGAGGCCACCCACGACGAAAGTCCTATCTTCTCTTCAACCAAAAAAGTTTTCGTAATTATGTTGGCATTTTTTGGCAAAAGCAACCGCATATTTCAGCGGCTGTTTGCATATTCAGTAGTGGCGGTACATCGCGCAGCGAGCAGTTATCCGGAATGCCGGGTGACGATGCGTGCCAGCAACTCGGCCCGTGTTGCGGGTGATTTCGCCTTCCTGATTCCCGGACGCTTCAACGCACCGGCTTCGAACGCAGCAATCACCGCGTCGTGCACATACGAGGTGCGGCAGACGTTGGGCGTGTTGGCCAACTCCTCGGCCACCTCGATCACCGCCTCGCGCACCTGACGCCTGCGTTGGCGTTCGCTCTCGGCCGGCTCGGTCGCGGCGAGCGCCTTGAGGGCGGCGGCCGAAGCGACCAGCGTGCGAAAATCCTTGAGCGAGATGCGCCTTCCTGCAACTTCCTGCAGGAACGCGTTGACTTCGGCGGCTCGCATCGGCCGCACCACGACTTCGTCCGGGTACTGGAAAAGGCGCCTCCCGGGCAATTCCAGCAGGCGCCTTACGGCGGCATGGAGCCGAGCGCTCCGCACCTGCTTGCCGACGATCTTGCCGCCCTTGGCCTTGAAGGACAGCGTCACGAGTCGCTTGTCGTCCAGTCTGACATTGGACTTCAGCAGGGTAGTGGCCCCTCGCGTACCGCGCTCGCGGGCGTATTCCTCTCCACCGGCGCGAATCGCGGTGAGGCTCACCAGTTCGACGACCGACGCTGCGACGAAGCGCCGATCGATATCCTCGAGCGCGAGGCAGCGGCCGACGGCGCGGCGGATCGTCGGCAGCGACCTGGCCAGGCCCGCAAGCCGGCGCGCCTTGAGCGCCTCGCGGACCTCTGCCCATTTGGGATGGTAGCGGTACTGCAGCCGCCCAGCGGCATCCTCGCCGATAGCCTGCAAATGCGCAGCCGGATCGGCGGCGAAGCGAACGTTGTTGTACGCCGGCGGTACGGCCAGGGCCTTCAGGCGGCGAATCTCGTCCTGGTCGCGTACGAACACGCCGGAGGACGTGACGAAGGCAAAACCCTTTCCGCACCGTTGACGCCGCAGCGTCAGAGTATCCGGCCCGACGATCACGAGGCCTCTTTCCTCGGCAAGCCGGGCGACGATCGAATGCTGCGACATGGGCGGAAAACGCCCGTTCCTGGCGGCGCGTTCCGAGAAGGGCGTGCGGATTCATTTGCCCGCAACCTGGAGACGGTCTACGCGTTGACCGTCATCGGGGAGTGTATGAACGCAGGAACGAACAGAGCAGTGACGGCAGGCACGACCGAGACCGAGCGGTTTCGCCTGCTGGTCGAGGCGGTGACCGACTATGCGATCTACATGCTCGACACGAACGGGATCGTGACGAGCTGGAATGCCGGGGCCGAGCGTATCAAGGGGTACAAGGCGAGCGAGATCCTGGGCCGCAGCTTTGCGAACTTCTATGAAGAAGCCGATCGCAAGGCAGGTTCTCCCCAGCGTGTTCTTGCGATCGCCGCGCGTGAGGGCAAGTTCCAGGCCGAAGGCTGGCGCGTACGCAAGGACGGCAGCCGCTTCTGGGCCTTCGTCATCATCGATGCCATCTACGACAACGGGGAGCTCATCGGCTTCGCCAAGGTGACGCGCGATCTTACGGAGCGACGAGAGGCCGAGCAGGAACTGCGACGGAGCGAAGAGCTGTTCCGTCGGCTGGTCGAAGGCGTCACCGACTACGCGATCTACATGCTCGGACCCGACGGCATCGTCAGCAACTGGAATGCGGGCGCCCAGCGCATCAAGGGCTACGGCCCTGATGAAATCGTCGGCCAACACTTTTCGATCTTCTATACCGAGGAGGATCGCAGCCGTGGAGAACCGGCCCGCAGCCTCGCCATCGCCGAACGCGAGGGCCGCTTCGAGGCCGAAGCATGGCGACTGCGCAAGGACGGCAACCGCTTCTGGGCCAATGTCGTGATCGACGCCATTCGCGATCCGTCAGGCCGGCTGGTGGGCTTCGCCAAGATCACGCGCGACATCACGGAGCGCCGCGAGGCGCAGCTTGCGCTGGAGCGCACCCGCGAGGCGCTGGCGCATTCGCAGAAGATAGAAGCAATCGGCAAGCTGACCGGCGGCGTGGCGCACGACTTCAACAATCTCCTGACCGTCGTGCTGGGCAGCCTCGACCTCTTGCGTCGCTATCTGCCCAACGACGATGCGCGTGTCACCCGGCTGCTCGACAATGCGCTGCAAGGGGCGCAGCGCGGCGCCAGCCTGACGCAGCGGATGCTTGCCTTCGCACGCCGCCAGGAACTCGACCTGCGGCCGGTCGACCTGGTGGAGCTGACGCGCGGCATGCGTGACCTGCTGCAGCGCTCGCTCGGCCCCCAGATCGCCATCGAAACGCGATTTCCGCTCAACCTCGCCAACGTGATGGCCGATCCGCATCAACTCGAGACGGCACTGCTCAACCTCGCGATCAATGCCCGCGACGCCATGCCGGCCGGCGGCATTCTCACCATCGCCGCCCACAACGAGGCGCGCGTGGAGGATGTCCGCCTGCGGCCCGGTTCCTATGTGAGGCTCTCGCTGCGCGACACCGGCGAGGGCATGGATGCAGACACGCTGGCGCGAGCGACCGAGCCGTTCTTCACCACCAAGGGGACGGGCAAGGGCACCGGTCTCGGCCTTTCCATGGTGCATGGCATGGTCGAGCAGCTCGGCGGAACATTGATCCTGGACAGCAAGCCGGGCGAAGGCACGACCGCCGAGCTTTGGCTTCCGGCAATCGAGCAGTCAATTGCGACCGAGGCGTCGAAGTCCGAGGTACGGGCGACGATCGAGCAGGGCCGGACGCTGACCATCCTGGCGGTCGACGACGATGCGCTGGTGCTCGCCAACACGCGCGCCATGCTCGAGGATCTTGGGCACACCGTCGTCGTGGCCTACTCAGGCGAACAAGCGCTCGAGCGGCTCGAGCGTAGCCATGCCATCGACCTCGTCATCACCGATCACGCCATGCCCAGAATGACCGGCAGCGACCTGGCCAAGAAGATCATGGCTCGTCGTCCCGGCATCCCGATCATCCTGGCGACCGGATACGCCGAACTGCCGCCGGCTGCAGAGTCCGGCGTGCCGCGCCTGTCCAAGCCTTTTCGGCAGGACGCCCTGGCCGAGGCCGTCGCCGATGCGCTCAGGACCAGCCGCGAGACTTTACCCTAGCACCGTCTGACCGCGCGTCGAGAAACAGCCGCCTTGCCTCGCCCGCCCAAAACGGGTGAATTGAGCGCATGCAGTTCGGCTGGCTCACCCTTCAGATGTCGCCCTCGCCCGACGAGGACGCCCAACGCATCGACAACCTGATCGACCAGGCCTGCGGCGCCGAGCGCCTGGGCTTCTCGGACGTGTGGCTGACGGAACACTATTTCACCGGTGAGAGCGTCTATTCGGATTCGCTGATGTTTGCCGCCGCGCTCGCGGTCAAGACCGAGCGCGTCCGCATCGGCTTCGCAGTCGTGCAGATGCCGTTCCATCATCCGGTGCGGCTCGCCGTGCAGCTCGCCCTGCTCGACAACCTCAGCAAGGGCCGCATCGATGTCGGCATCGGCAAGGGCACCGTCTACAACGAGTACGAGTTCGTGGGGCACGGGCTTCGCAGCACCGACAGCCGCGAGCGCATGGAAGAGGCGGTCGACATCATCGAGCGCGCCTGGCGCGAGGCTCCCCTCACTTACGACGGCCGTTTCCACAAGGTGCATATTCCGGCGATCCGGCCAAAGCCCGTGCAACAGCCCGGGCCGCCGCTGTGGCGCTCGGTGATCTCGCCCGGCTCGTTCAAGGACTGCGGCAGGCTCGGTGTGCCGATCCTGACGGCCCGCCTGCCCGTCGAGCGTATCAAGGAGCGGTGGGCGACCTACGAGGCCGGCATCGCCGAGGGTGGGCACGATGAGCGCAAGCGCGCGCGCCTGCTCTCGCAGAGTGCGCTGTGGCGCAACGTCTACGTGGCTGAATCGGATGCGCAGGCCGAAGACGAGCTGGCCGCGCTCCTCACCGAGACGCGCGCCCACATGATGCATGTGCGCGAAGCCTACAATCCGGCCGACTTCGAGCCGGAGCCGGCGACGCTCAATGCCTGGACGGATCCCAAAGTGTCGGATTCGATCGCCATTCCGTTTGCCCTGCAGACCGGATCGCTCTATGGCTCGGTCAAGCGCGTACGCGAGCAGGTTGCCGAACTGCGCGACGTCGGCGTCCGCCACTTGCTCTGCCAGACCGGCTTCGGCGCGATGGATCACGCGCAAAACATGGACTCGATGCGCCGCTTCGGCGAACAGGTGATGCCGGCGTTCCGGGACTAGACTGCGGCGCCATCAGCGAAAGCTCATGCGGCCGCCATCGAGGCCGGGCCCGACGCACCAGTTGAGCTGGCTGAGCGGCAGGCGCTGCGTCGACGCGACCATCGCCACGGCGGCGCGATCGATGCAGTGGCCGTTGTCGCGGTCGTACACCGGGGCCATCAGATGGCCGTGTGGATCGTGACCGGCGCCCAGCACATGGCCGACCTCATGCAGCACCACCGCCGTGAGGTCCCGCACGGCGAAGCGGTCGGCGATCACGTAGACGAAGCCGCTGCCGCGATTGCCCACGGTCATGGCGAGAGCGCTGCGGTTCCGCGCGGCAGGATGACGGCTGTCGACCTTGACGATGATCCAGGCTTCCCGACGACGGAGCTGAGCGATGGCCGCGTCAGAGGCATCGGCCGGCAGGAGTACGGGCCGCAGGCGCACGAAGCCATTGAGCACGTGGTTCCATTGCTGAAGCGCCAGCCCGATGCGCTCGCGCTCGGCGCCGGCGAAGTCGTGGTCGACATAGACGGTAAGTGTGCGGGCGCCGGCCGCGGCAGCCGAAGGTTTGTCGGTATAACGATAGGCTGAAGCATCGTATCGTGCCTCGCCGGTCGCCGCGGCCGCGCTCATGAGCGACAGCGCGACTGCGAGCGCGAGCAGCGCCAGGCCGGATGCCATCAATACTGTTACGAGACGAGTCAGGCTCACCGAAAACCCCGCTCCTATGGCGGGTATACGGGCCGCTCGCCAGCGCTATCCCTGCTGGAATCGAGGCAACTTCGTGGCCTTGTCGGGGCCGTGAGATTCAGCAATCCCCAACGCGCTTGCCAGTCAGGATGCTGCTGCCCTTCACCGTCGTGCCGGCCTTGTCCTTGACCGTGAGCTGCGCCCGACCGTCGTAGCTGTCCTGCTTGTAGCTGATCTCCGCCTCGGCGGTGACGCCGGGCGTTTCGGCCGTTGCCGGGCAGACCGTTGTCGCCTTGAAGATGCCGGGTTGCTTGGGCCCCGGGCTGAAGCTGCAGCCGTGCTTGGCGAAGTCATCGGGGGTCGGGTAGAGCAGGCGCTCCAAGATGGCCTCGCCGCCCTTGATGCAAGCGCGCTTGGAGGTGGCCGGCAACGGCTGCACCCCTTCCAAGGTCGTCTTGTCGGTGGTTTCCCAGAGGCCCGCTTGAACGGCTGTCTGGCCGAATGTCGGGCCCGCAATCAACGTGGCCGCAATGGCGGCAGCAATAACAGAACGCTTCATCGACCTTGATCGCTCCTGCTGTGGCGACAGCGCAGAATAGCTCGCTGCGCTGTCGCCAGGCGATCCAGTTCGAGGCTTACTGCTGGCGCTGCGGAGCAGGCGCCGGAGCCGGAGTTGTCGGCGCCGGCAACGCCGGAGTGCGCGGCTGTTCGACGGTGACGTTTACGTTACGGTCGGGCGCGCGGGCGACATTGTTGTGCAGGCCCGGGGCGCCGAACATGAAATACGCACCGACCAGAACCGCCACCACCAGGGCGCCGACGATAAAGTACAGGCCGCCACCGCCGGTCGCCGGCGCCGCAGTCACATGGACCTCAGGCTTGGTATCATAGTCGGGCATGTTTGCTCCTTTCCTGGCTTCGTGGTCCGTGAAACGGCGCCGGCGAAAGTTCGTTCCGCCCATGCGAGGCGTCCATGAGCCGGCTAGCCGCCGCACCTGTGGATGCGAGCAACCACCCGCGGGGGGTCGGCGTTATTGTTCTAATGTCGATCGAGCCTCCGCCCTCCGAAACGCCGCTCACCGGCCGGAAAATACTGATCGTCGAGGACGAGGCTCCCATCGCCCTCAATCTCGCGGCGGCAGTCCAGCAGGCCGGCGGGATTGTGATCGGACCCGTGGCTTCCGTGGCCGGCGCCCACGAGGTGATGGCCGACAACCGGCTCGATGGTGCCCTTCTCGACATCCGCCTGCGCAACGAGACGTCGTTTCCGCTGGCCGACGTCCTGGCGGTGCTGAATATTCCCTTCGTCTTCGTTAGCGGCCTGTCGAGCGCTCTCATGCCCTACACGCACCGCGAACGGCCGCTATTCGACAAGCCTTACGAGCCGGGCGAAGTGATTGCGGTGTTGGCCGGCCTGGTCAAGGATTCCGGAACGATCGCTCCGCGAGGCAACGACGCCCCTGCGTGACGTCCTCGAACACCTGATCGGTATCTACGACGGCGTGGAGTCGAGCCAGCGCTGGGCAGCACGAACTTCGCGGAAGATCCTGATGGGGCGATCGGCGGCAGCGAGCGCGCCGAACAGACGGGCCAACCCATGCGTACGGTCGGACACCATGACGATGGCCAGCGGACCCATCGGTCCCGCCGTGTGATAGGCACGGATGCGCGCGCCCAACAGCATCATCTCGTCATCGGTCAATCTGAAATCGCCGTGGGTTCCGTCGAACAGCTTGCGGTAGGGCATGCTGCCGGCAACGACCACGGCGTCTAGATACTCCTCGAGGTCGAGCAGCGTGACGTCGCCTTGGCATGTGGCCGTCAGCGAGCGCAGGTCGTGATCAATCGTCCAAGTGATGGGCACGCGCGACTCTCGGATTCTCGCTCGGCCGCACACTAGGGCAGGGCGCGCTCCTGCCGCAACCTCCGATCGCAGGGCACGTTGATCTGCAGGTCGATCATGAGCACAAAGAACAATCCCCTCGGAACCCAGGAGCACGAAATCCTTCGCGCCATTGCGCGCACTGCGGCAACGCCGGCGCTCAGGGTTCCGCTTTCATCGACGCAACGCTTGCGCTTCGAGATGCTTGGGCTGATCGAGGATCGCGCCGACGGCATCCGGCTTACGGAGCGCGGACGCGCGCTAGCCGCGGCTCCGTCCGAAATGCCCCAGGCGACACCCGACCCGCAGCAGCACGCGCCGACGCCGCGCGATCGACGAGGCCGCCGACTGGGCTTGCGCCGCCGCTCTCCATTCTGACAAGTCGAAGACGATAGCGGCCAACGGCGGCACGTGGAGCGCAACTGGGGGCGCCACCGGCGTAGGTCGCTTTTCCGCTCACCCTGTGTCGCGCATGACGAGGTTGTCCCGCTGCTGGCAATGCCGGACCAGCGGATCTACGGCCGCGGCGCGAGGTCCGGCCAACGCCTGACGATCGCCGTGACGATATCGTCGATGCGGGCGGCGAGAATGCGTTCGCCCTTGAAGGCGGTAGCCCGGCTTGGATCTCCTGTGGCGCCGGTCCGATCGAACGGCCCTTGGAGCACGAGACGGTCCACGCGCACGCTCCTCGGGTCCAGCGCCAGCATCACCGATGTCTCGCGCTCGTCGGCGTGACCGCCGTCGGCGACGGCGAGCAACTTCTCGGCAGAACCCCCCAAGCCGCGCATGTGCACGGCCAGCAGGTCCGCTGCGCCGGAGGCGACCTCGTCGATCGGCTTCTCGGTCGACACGCCGGTGTTCAGGATCACGAGCCGCCGGACGCCGTGGCTGCGCAGGTTGCCCAGCAGTTCGGCCAGCAAGGCCTTGAAGGTGTCGGCCGACAGATGCTGGCTGCCGGCGAACGTGGTGAAAGCGGGATAGAAACCGAAGCCGACAACGGGCGCGGCGACCACGGGCAGGCGGTCGATCAGCCGCTGGGCGAGGGCGCGCGCCGTCACGGCGTCAGTCTTGAGCGGCAGGTGCGGGCCATGCGCCTTGGCCGCGGCGCCGACCGGAACGACGACCAATGCTCCGGCTTCGAAACGGGCCTTCGCCTCCGGCCAGGTGAGGTCTTCGAGCCAAACGCCGGTGTCCGTTGTCATGGGACCACGCTAGCATGGCGATGCGAACGGGGAGAAACCGATGCACCGAATTGCTCTCGTCCTTGCGCTGCTGCTCGGGATGGCGATGCCCGCCCACGCAGCCGACCTCGAAGCCAACAAGAAGATCGTTGTCGACTTCTACGAGAAGGGGCTGAACCAGAAGGATTTCGATGCCGCGGCCAAGCATTTCGGCCCGCGTTACATCCAGCACAATCCCGGCGCGCCGGACGGCATCGAGGGCTTCAAGGCCTTCATCGCCATGCGCAAGGAAAAATTCCCCAACGCCAGGGGCGAGATCAAGCGCGTCTTTGCCGAAGGTGACTACGTGATCCTTCACGTCCACAGCATGCGCGAGCCGGGCGAACGCGGCACGGCGATCGTCGACATCTTCCGGCTGGAGAACGGCAAGATCGTCGAGCATTGGGACGTCGTGCAGCCGATCCCGGAGAAGCCGGCGAACGACAACGGGATGTTCTGAGTCCGGCGGCGACGGCTTCGGAGTTGCCGCCGTCAGCTTTCCCAGGGCAGCTTGACGCGCTTCGGCGTATGCGTGCCGGGCACGATCAGCTTGCGCCATCTTGCGGATGGTGCGTTGTCGTCGAGCGCAATGCGGCCGGCGACCAACGAAATGCCGAGATCCTTCCACAACGCGGCAAGGTCGACGCGTTCGGCGTTGATGAAGTGCCGCTCGACCAGGCCGCTCATGACAGCCGTGGCGGTGACGCGGTCGCAGGCGGCGGCATAATCCACGATCGTAGCGCGCCGCGCACCATCCAGACCGCTCCACAGCACGCCGGCCAGGCAATCCTCCAGCCCTTTGGCGCCATTGGTGGCGCGGCGCAGACCGACGTCGGCCAGCAGCATGAACGTGGCGCCGGCCCAGTAGTTCTCCTGCCCGCGGGCGTTGGCCATGCTGCTCGAGAAGGCCTGCACGCCCTTGGGCATGTTGTCGACCCACTCCCGCCAGACTTCCTCCTCGGTCTTCCAGCCGGCGCGGGCGCGGATGATCGGCTCGACATAGGTGGCCGCCCCTTCCATGAACCAGGTGCCGCCGCGCCGGATGAACGGCATGCCGGTGTGTATCAACTCGTGGGTCAGCACCCAGTCGTCGAACAGGCGGCGGCGATCGGCATCGGTGCCGACCTCGACCATCACCGTGACGCCGCCGCCGGGCACGCTGCGGCCGTAGCCGACGCCGCGACGATGCGTGACCGGGACGAGGCCGAGCAACGCCTGCCGGGCCGTGAAACCTTGCCAGTAGTTGGACTGGGCCTGCGCCGTACGCTCGACCCAGTCGAACAGGTCGGCACGCGCGCCCTCGCCAACGCCGTCGAGGATCGCCACGCGCAGCACGGCATCGGCCTTGGGCTGGCCGGGTCGCAGGGATCCCGGCGCGGCAACGGCGAGCTCGCGATAGGCCAGCCGCCCCAGCGCCGTATAGCCCGCGGTCGCCACCGGCGCGCCGGCAAGCCGCCAGGCATCGCCGACCTTGGGCAGGCCGGCTGCGAATACCAGTCCCGGGCCCGTCATCATGCGGATATCGATGGTGGGTGCGTGCTCGTAGCCCTGCGGCTCGAGCAGCCAGCTTCCCAGAATGGCGAGCACGCCGCTGCCGCGCTGCACGGCGAGCGAGGTCGAATCGACGGCACGGGCGAGGCCCGTCAGATCGAACCGGTAGCGCGCCTCGGCGACGCCGTCGCGCTGCTCGACCCTCAGGTCCGTGACGTAGGACGAGGCGCGATCCTCGACCATACGGAACGACAAAGGCTGGGTCGCGCGGCAGCGATAGGTGATGTCGAGCCTGAGCCCGTCGCTGTCGGTCAACCGCGCATCGACGGTACAATCCGGCACGGCGACCGGCTGGGCCAGGGAGGGAGTCGCCGCCAGCAATGCAGCAATGAATGCCCGCCGGAACATTCCGCAAGCTAGCACGTGTAAGCTTGGCGCCGATGAATCCGATCGTTCACGTTTTGCGGCGTATGGGCAGACACGCCACCACCCTTCTGCCCCTCTCGCTGGCGATCGGGATCGCTTTCCAGAACATCGCCTCAGCCGCTCGCGGCCTGCTATGGCCACTGGCCGTCCTGCTGCTGATGCTAGCCCTGGCGCGGATGGACTGGATCCGCGTGCGCGCACTGCTGCGCCGACCCGGTCCTGCCGTTCTGCTGGCGCTGGCGAATCTGGTCGTCGTTCCGCTGGTCGTCTGGCCGATCTGGCAGGGGCTCGGCCTGTGGCCCGGCCTGGTCGCAGCGCTTTGCCTCAGCGCCATGGCGCCCGGCATCATCTCGGCCGCCACCACCGCCGCCTTCCTGCGGCTCGACTCCTCGCTCGCCCTTCTGCTGACACTGTTCAGCAACTTCCTGGTGCCTTTCACCCTGCCGCCCCTGGCGCTGTGGCTGCTCGATCTCGATCTGCACATCAGCGCCATCGATCTCAGCCTGCGCCTGGCGCTGATCGTGGTGCTGGCGTCGGCCGGCGCCTTCGCCATCCGCCGATGGCTCGGCAAGCGGATCGTGGAGGAAGCGCCGACGCTCGATGGGCTGTCGGTCGTGGTGCTGATGGTCTTCGCCATCCCGCTGATGGACGGTGTCGTCGCCCAGGCCGCGGCGCAGCCCCTGAAGCTCGCGGGCTTCGTCGTCGGGGCCTTCGCCGGCATGCTCCTGTGCAATCTTGTGATCGTCGTGGGCACGCTGCCGTTCCTCGACCGGCGCGTGGCCCTGACGGCTGGCTACTGTTCGGGCGGCCGGCACAATGCGCTGCTGATGGCCGTGCTACCCGCATCGATCGATGCCGACGTCTTTCTGTTCATTGCCGCCGTGCAGTTCCCGATCTACCTGATCCCTACCCTGCTGCAGCCTGTCTACCGCCGCCTGCTCCGCCCGTAAGCCTGGCATGGAAATCCTTCAGCAGGTCGAGAATGTCGAACGCCGGCAGGCCCACGGCGTTCTGGACCGCCCTCTTGTATGGTGGCAGGTTGGTGCATTCGAACACGATCGTGTCGATACCCGGATGGCGGGCCATCAGATCGCGCGCAGCTTCTACTACTTCGCGTTCGACCTGATCGCGGTCGAGCGTCGTGGCGTTGCCGATGAAGGTCTTGGCGAACGAGCTGCCTTCGGGCAGCCCAACGAAGGGAGTGTCGGTCGGCGCGCCAACAGCGGCGAAGTGCGCCGGCGTCAGGTTTCGCGCCGATGCCGTGAGGACGCCGACGCGCTTGCCGGCGAGGCGCTTGATGTGCAGCAGGGCCGATGTCGCGACCGGCAGGGGCGAGAGAGCCGACAGGTCGTCCTGGTAAAGCGCAAGGAAGCCGCAGCTCGTCGACAAACCGATCGCCCCGTCGGCCGCGAGGGCGCGCGCATTGGCTTCAAGGGCGGCCAGCACGCGCGGCCGATCGGGATGGGCCGTCACGGCATCCGCCGAGCCGATGCCTTCCATGCGCCGGAAGATCACCGGGAATTCGAAGGATTGGGCATTGCCGATGTCGCCCTTTATGCGGGGGAAGCGCGTGTCGAGCATCAGTATGCCGAGCGGGCCTTTCATTTCGGGGCTTCCGGCCAGGCCTTCTGCGCTCCCCTCGCCTGCTCGAACCAGCGCGAGAGGCGCATGACGCCGAGATCGTCGAAGCGATGGCCGGCGATCTGCAGGCCGATCGGCTTACCCTCTTTGGTATAGCCGCAGTTGATCGAGGCAGCCGGCTGCTCGCTCATATTGTAGGGCATGGTGAAGGAGATGTGCTCGAGCGGTCGGTGCACGTCGTTGGTCGGCGTCTCCCACTCGGCGCGATAGGTCGGGACCGGCGAAACCGGCGACAGCACGTAGTCGAACGCCTGTGTGGCGCGCGTCGCCGCGGATCGGATCGCCATGTAGTTGGCGACGCCCTTGATGACCATCGCGCCCGAGACATCGGCGCCGCCGCGGCACCAGTCGGCGATGAAAGGCAGCACGCTCGCCTGCCTGGCATGGCTCAGTGCCGAGAAGTCGACCCAGCTGCGCACGCGCCAGAACAGGTCCTGCAGATGCAGCATGTCGGGCGACAGGAACGGTGCCACCGGTTCGATGCTGGCGCCGTCATCGGCGAACTTCCTGGCGGCGGCTTCGACGGCTGCCTTCACTTCGCCATCGACGGGCAGGCCGGAGCCGGCTTCGAGAAGCAGGCCGATCTTGAGGCCCCGGGGCTCCAACGGCCCCGCACTCCAGTCGATCGTAGCGGACGGCAGGCTCATGTAGTCGCGTGAATCGGGCTTGGCGAGCTCGGCCATCAGCAACGCCGAGTCGGCGACCGTGCGCGTCATCGGCCCGATTGCCCGGCCGAAGTATGGCGGATCGACGGGGACGCGGCCGAGGCTGGGCTTGAGCGTGAAGATGCCGTTCCAGCAGGCCGGCAGGCGCACCGAACCGCCGATGTCGGTGCCGAGATGCAACGGACCGTAGCCTGCCGCCGCCGCCGCGCCGGCGCCGGCGCTCGATCCACCCGGATTCCAGGCGAGGTTCCACGGATTGCGGGTCAGCGGGTGGAACGAGCTTCGGCCTGACGACAGCATGC
>CADECW010000025.1:43388-60962 GCA_902825855.1 uncultured Rhodospirillales bacterium
TTCCACGGATTGCGGGTCAGCGGGTGGAACGAGCTTCGGCCTGACGACAGCATGCCGTAATCGGGCATGGTGGTCTTGGCGAGGATCACCGCCCCCGCCTCGCGCACTCGTGCGGATGCAGGCGCGTCATCCGCCGCCGGCACCAGGTCGGTCGCCGCCGTGCCGAGCGGCACCGGCACGCCCTTGGTGGCGATGTTCTCCTTGATGGTGATGGGCACGCCGTCCAGTGCGCCCTGCGGCTTGCCCGCCTGCCAGCGCTTCTCGGACGCTTTGGCGGCGGTGCGCGCTCCCTCGAAGTCAGGGGCGTAGAGCGCCTTGAGCTTGGGTTCCCACCTCTCGATGTGGTCGATGACGGCGTCGACGACTTCGACGGGCGACAGTTTCCTGGTCTTGTAGTGGGCGAGCAGCTCGCCGGCGGTCATGTCATGGAGGGCGGTCATTCGGATATCTTAGACGTTCGGCGATGAATTTGGTCAAGACCGGCGCGAGGAACAGCACGGCGATCATGCGAACCGTCTGCATGGCCATGACGAACGACACGTCGACGTTGGTCGAGGCGGCGATGATGGCGATGGAATCGGAGCCGCCCGGGCTGGTCGCAAGGTACGCGGTCAGGGGATCGACGCCTGCCCCCCAGACCATGAGGACGGCGATGCCGCCGCACAGGGCGATCAGGATCAAGGTGGCGCCGAAGATGATGGGCAGCGCCTTCAATGCGTGCATCAGGAGCGGGCGCGTAAAGCGCAGCCCGACGTTCCAGCCGACGAAGGCGTAGCAGCCCGCCAGCAGCCAGGTCGGCAATTCGATCCGGATCAGGCCGAAGTGAGTGAGCACGATGCCCAGCACCAGCGGCACGAGGAAGGCGCCGGCCGGGATGCGCAGCCGCTGGGCGATGACGGGGCCGATGATGGCGAGCGCGAGCGTCTCGGCAAGCGGCAGCCAGGCGACATCCGGAAACCACACGATCTCGTGCGCGGCATGCGTGGGCGCCACGCCGAACAGGCGCGCCACGATGGCAGCGACCACCGCCACCAGCACGACGCGCAGGTACTGCATGAAAGCGACCAGCCGCGCGTCGGCGCCGTAGTGCTCGGCCATGATGGTCATCACCGAGGCGGCACCGGCGCTGGTGCCCCACAGGGCCGTCGTTCCGGGCATCATCTGCCAGCGCGTCATCAGCCAGCCGAGCAGGCTCGAGGCAGTGACGACCAGCACGACGCCGGCCGTGAACAGCACCCAGTGACGCAGCACGTCATCGACGATCGACAACGGCACCATGCTGGCGATCAGGCAACCGACGACCCCCTGGGCCAGCACGAAGGGCGGCAGCGGGAAGCGCACCTTGCCACCCGAGGAAGCAACGATGATTCCGGCAATCAGCGGTCCCAGCATCAGCGCTGCCGGCGCGTGGATCCACAGCAGGAAAGCTGCGATGCCCGCTGACAGGGCAATCAGCACGCCCCACTGAGCTGCCGTTGCAAGCCTACTGGGCAAACTCCTCCGCCTCGCCGTTCATGCCGCGGATCGTCGCCACGAGTTCGGCCGCCGCACGGGCAAGCCGTGCATCATCCGTGCCGCGCAGCACCAGCGACACGCTGGGTTTGCCGTTGCGGAAAGCCGGATAGCTGCCGATGTCGAGGTCGTCGAAGCGCTTCTGCAAGGCGCCCAACGGCTCGGCGATGATGCCCTCCGGCAGGTTGGTGCGCACGGTGCGCGACAGCACCGGCGTGCCGCCGACCAGCTTGTGCTTCATCGACTGGAACATCGCCTCGGCGACCTTGGGGATGCCGGCGAACGTGTAGACGTTCTCCATCTGGAAGCCTGGCGCCACCGACACCGGGTTGTCGACCAGCAGGCCGCCATGCGGCACGCGCGCCATACGCCGCCGGGCCGGCGTGAACAGCGCCGGATCGCCGTAGTGGCGGGTCATGCGCGCTACCGCCTCGGGATGCTCGGAGATACCGACGCCGAAGGCCTTCGCGATCGAATCGGCGGTTATGTCGTCGTGCGTCGGGCCGATGCCGCCGGTGGTGAAGACGTAATCGAATGTCCGGCGCACCTCGTTGATGGTGGCGACGATCGTGGCCTCGATGTCGGGGATGACGCGGCATTCGCGCACCTGCACGCCGAGCGCGCCCAGCTCTGCGGCAAGATACTGAATGTTGGAATCGCGAGTCCGGCCGCTCAGGATTTCGTTGCCGATGACAACGATGCAGGCGGTGACGGTTTTTACCGGCTCGGACATGCGCGTAATTTCCTTGTCTTTCAGGACACTAGCGGAGGTGTGCCGGGGGGCCAAGCGCCGCACGGCCTTGTTACTGCCCGTATCGCATGCCAAATATGGCGCATGAGCAGTCCCCGCGATTTCATCGACGACAGCGACGACTATTGGCGGCGCGATGAGCGCACGATCAAGGTCCACGGCCCGGAGGGCTTCGAGGGCATGCGCCGCGCCGGTCGGCTGGCGGCCGAGACGCTCGACTTCATCACGCCCCACGTCCAGCCCGGCATCAGCACCGGCGAACTCGACAAGCTTTGTCACGACTACATCCTGGACCACAAGGCGATCCCCGCCCCGCTCGGCTATCGTGGCTATCCAAAGTCGATCTGCACCTCGATCAACCATGTCGTCTGCCACGGCATCCCGTCCGACAAGCGCCTTCAGTCGGGCGACATCGTCAACATCGACGTCACGGTAATCCTCGACGGCTGGTACGGCGACACCAGCCGCATGTTTTTCGCCGGCGATGTCGGCGTGAAGGCTCGGCGTCTCTGCGACATCACCTACGAGGCGATGATGCGCGGCATCGCCGCCGCCAAGCCGGGCGGCCGCGTCGGCGACATCGGTCATGCCATCCAGAGCTACGTCGAGGCGCAGCGCTTCTCGGTCGTGCGTGATTTTTCGGGCCACGGGCTCGGCCGCATCTTCCACGATGCGCCCAACATCCTGCACTACGGCAAGGCCGGTACCGGCCCGGTGCTGAAGCCCGGCATGTTCTTCACGGTCGAGCCGATGGTGAATGCCGGCACCTGGCAGGTGAAGATCCTGAGCGACGGCTGGACGGCAGTGACGCGCGACAAGCAGCTGTCGGCCCAGTTCGAGCACTCGGTGGGCATCACCGAGACGGGCGTGGAATTCTTCACCCTGTCTCCGAAGGGCCTGGCCAAGCCGCCGTACGACCTCGCCGTCACGGGCGAAGAGGCGCGCAAGGCCGTCCCGGCCTGAGGTCGGCCGCACAACTCTCCTTGTAACAGTCGGCGGTATCGGTCCGTCCTCGGGTTGTGGACGGACGCTCCGAAGCCAAGGGCAAACGAACTGCAAAGGCCGTCGCGGCAAGCGACGACGCGCTGTGCACGCTCCTGTCGGCGGGATTGCGCGTCCAGGCCGCGGAGGATCGCTGGCGTGTCATCGGCAACACCCTCTCTTACCGCCTGCTGCTGCGCGAAGCCGGCGGCACCTGGAACAGGCTCGACCAGTGCTGGGAATTCTCCGGCGACGACCCGACCAGCCGGCTCGCCTCGGCGCTCGAGGCGCAGCCGGCCGGCATCGGCCACAATACCGGCGCAGCCGAGCCGCAGCCCCACTTTCACGGCCATCGCCGCCGCGTGCGGGAGCGTGTCATGAGAGCAGGCGCCGAGCTGCTGGAGGACTACGAGCTGCTCGAGTTGCTGCTCTTCTATTCGATCGAGCGCATCGACACCAAGCCACTGGCCAAGCGGCTGCTCGACCGCTTCGGCACGCTGGGCGACGTCTTTGCCGCCGAGTCAATGCAGCTGCGCGAGTTCGACATCGACCAGCGCACGCTCGTGCTGTTCAAGGCGTCCCGCGAGGCCGGCCGCCGGCTCGCCGAGCGCAAGGTCAAGGACATGCCGGTGCTGACCAACTGGCAGCAGCTCATCGACTATTGCCACGCGGCGCTGGCGCACGAGAAGACCGAGCAATTCCGCATCCTCTTCCTCGATCGCAAGAACGTGTTGATAGCCGACGAGGTGCAGCAGCGCGGCACCATCGACCACACGCCGGTCTATCCGCGAGAGGTCGTCAAGCGCGCCCTGACGCTGAACGCCGCCGCCCTGATCCTGGTGCACAACCACCCATCCGGCGACCCCAAGCCGTCACGCGACGACATCGCGATGACGCGCGAGGTCAAGGCCGCCGCCGAGGCGCTCGGCATCGCAATCCACGACCATCTGGTGATCGGGCGCAAGGGGCACGCCAGCTTCCGGAGCCTGGGGCTGATTTGACCTCACGTAATTGAGCACCACATTGCCACTCGGATTCACTTTCAAACGTAGTTGCTCTGGATGCGGCGGCATTCAGGACAAGCGCGCTGCATAGTCATGCGTTCCAACGTCTTTGCCACGCCTCGAATTCGGAGGGCCTGACCTGGTAACGCGCGAAGTTGCCTTCGTGCAGACCTAGCAATTCACCTTCTGCGGTTTCGCTGAATTTGTCGCGATCCGGCTTCTGGACATTCTTGCTCGCCCACTCTGCGATATAGGTCATCGCCTTCTTCTTGTTCATACCTTCGCGCACGATGCTGCCGACCATGTCGCGCAGCTCCGAACGATATCGCATGCGAAAGGCATCAGGCTCACCCAGCGATTGCCTTACGGCCTTATAGCGGTCGGCAGAACGCTCATACGCCCAGATGAACACATCGCGCAGCATCTCGGTATATGCGCAATATGAAGGTTCTATGCGCAACCAAAATTGCGCATAGGGGCTTCCGAGAGCGCTGACCTGCCATCTCAGACGCCGGCGATCACCTCCGCCCATTCCTCCAGCATCTCTGCATGGCCGTGACGGATGTGAATCGAAAAGTCCGTATAGCCTGCATCTCTCAACTCGCGCAGCCGTTCGCGAAGCGCCGACCTGGTGCCGGTGATGGTCACGGCGCGGATCAGCTCGGCCGTGCAAACCTGATGCTCCTCGGGGCGCAGGAACATCAGGTGGCCGCGGTGGTTCTCGAGGTAGCGCGCATCGGCCGGCTCGTAGCGCTCGTAGATCTTCCGGTATTCCTCCACCAGAGGCGAGAGCGCCGGCGGAACGCTGCGACCGAAATTGCCGAACTGATCCCGCTCGACCAAGTTGTGCAAGGCAACGGTCGCGTGCGGGCCCGCCTGGGCGCGGGCGCGCGGGCTGTCGAACGGCTCGCCTTCGGCGAGCACGCAGCCGCCGCAGAACGCGGTGACGACCCGCGTTGCCGGGTCGATGCCGGCTGAGCGCCAAGCAAGCTGCATCGCGGCAATCGCCGACTTCGCAGCATCGATGGGGCCGACGGCGTTGATCCAATGGGCGCCGAGTTCAGCCGTAAGCGCCCGGGCGCGCGGGCCGAGCGCGGAAATGTGCAGCGGGATCGGGTCGCGGTTGTTGATCACGCCGATATCGAGGCTGAGGAACCTCATCTTCCGCCGAGCGTCCTCGAACTCCCATTCCACCGTCTCGCCGGCGATCAGCCCCTGCACCTGCTCGATGTAGCGCCGCATATCTGCGAGCCGGACCGGACCGACCCCCATCGTGCGTCGTGCGGTGAAGCCGGTGGAGATACCGAAGTCGATGCGCCCCGGCGCGAGCGCATTGAGCGACATGAGAGCGCTGGCGGCGACCGGCGCGATGCGGTTCGAAGGGATCAGCACACCGGTGCCAAGGCGGATCCTCGACGTCGCCACCGCCGCGGCGCCCATGGCAACGAAGATCTCCGCGTTGAGCAGTTGCGTGTCGTAGAACCAGGCGCGGGTGAAGCCCAGCTCTTCGGCCCGCTTCACCACCTTCCAGGAATCGGCCGCGGTGGCGAGATTGATGCTGTAGTCCATGCCTCGACCTTCCCGATGATGAAACTCGATCGAACCTTATTGTACCGTGGGCCGCCGCATCGGGTGAGCCAGAGATGCTGCCAGGCGGGACATCGAGTGCTCCCGCTCGTACAATCCCTCCACTACGAATCCCCTTCCATCGGTCGCCCTGCCGAGGAGATACCATGCCGATCGTTCAAGCTGATCGTCTCTCCCGTATCGGCATAGCATTGCTGAAGGCGGCCGGCGCCTCCGACGAAGAGGCAGCTGCGGTCGCCGTCGGTTGCGTGAACGCCAACCTCGCCGGCCACGATTCGCACGGCGTGATCGCAATCCCGACCTATATCGATCGCGTGAAAGCCGGCCACATCGTGCCAGGCGCAAGGTGGACCATCGTGCAGGAGTCACCGACCACGACAGTGATCGACGGTCACTGGGGCTTCGGTTTCCACGTCAACGCAAAGGCGATGGCCCTCACGATCGAGAAGGCCAAGACCGCGAATGTCGCGGCCTGCACGGTGTTCCGTCAAAGCCATGTCGGCCGCCTTGGCGCCTATCCGATGATGGCAATGCACGAAGGCATGATCGGGCTGGCGACCGCCGATTCCGGCCGATCGCCCAAGCATGTCGCGCCATTCGGAGGACGAGAGCCGCGGCTCGGCACCAATCCAATCTCGATTGCGGTGCCTTCGGATCTCGAGGCGCCCTTCTGTCTCGACATGGCGACCTCGGCAGTTGCGGCGGGAAAAATTGCACTTGCCGTCGCGCGCGGCGAACAAATCCCAGAAGGCTGGATCATCGATGGGGCCGGTCGTCACACGACGGATCCCAGGGATTTTCGCAAAGGCGGCGCGCTGCTGCCACTTGGCGGGACCGAGGGCTACAAGGGAAGCGGCCTCGCCGCGATGGTGGAAGTGCTGTGCGGATTGCTGACGGGCCTGGGCTTCGGCGTCGAGCCGACCGGCCGTCACAACGACGGCTGCTTCATGGCCGTGTTCAATGTCGCGGCCTTTCGGCCCTTACAGGACTTCAAGAAGGAAGTCGCGGAGTTCGCGCTCTATCTCAAGTCGACGCCGCCATCCGAAGGATCGAACGGCGTGTTCTATCCAGGCGAGGTCGAATACCTGCGCGAGCAGGAGCGCCGCAAGAACGGCATCGAGGTCGAGGACGCTACCTGGGACAAGCTGCGTGCGGTTGCTACCGATTACAAGATCGCGGCCGAGCTCGGTCTCGCCTGAGCCGACCAAAAGTCCCTACTCTGCCGCCAGCGCGCCCTTCTCCTCGGCCAGCAGACGCTCGATGAGGCGGCGCATGACCACGCGGTTGGTGTCGGACACGATATTGACCAGGCCTTGCTCGCCGAGCTCGTCGAGTCTCGCCTGCTGAGCCTCGACCATGTCCTTGTCTTCGACGAAGGTGGGCGCGATCTCGCGATATAACTGCTCGGTCGCTTCGGGCTCGTTCTGGCGATAGCCGTTGGCGCAGGACCAGAAATAGAAGCACGAGGTCTCGGTCTCGGGCGTGAGCCCGTGGAAGAGGCGGAACTGGAAGCCGCCTTCACGCTTGCCTTCATACGCCCCACCGCCGACATCGGCTGCGCCAGTCCATTGCAGGACCGAGCTCGGCGCCACCCATTCGAACTCCTGCCATCGATCGACGCGGCCCTTGAAACCCGCGGCCTTGACGTAGCTCGGTGGCGGCACCGAATCGCGCATCCAGCGCGTGAACTTGATGCCGGTCGCGGTGCGTGTCGTCTGCATCTCGGCGTTGACGTGCGCCGCCGGGTTGCCGCCCACCGTCTTGGCGTGCAGGTAGCCGAGATGCGTCAGGTCCATCAGATTGTCGACCATCAGCATGTAATTGGCCCTGATCGGATAGCAGTCGTGCTTGTTGGGCCATTGCGCTTTGTCATCGTGATAGGGGAAATCGACGATCCTGCTCGCGTCGGCCGCCGCCGCATCGCCCATCCAGATCCACACGAACTGGTTCTTCTCCACCAGCGGGTAGCTCCGCACGCGCGCGCTCTCGGAGATGTTGGCCTGCCCAGGCACAGCAACGCAGCGGCCGCTGCCGTCGAACACCAGGCCATGATAGCCGCATTGGATACCGGCGGGCACCAGTTCACCCTTCGAGAGCGGCGCCCCACGGTGGCAGCAGCGATCGACCAGCGCCGCGGCTCGCCCCGCCTGATCGCGGAAGAGAACGACCGGCTCGTCGCAAATCCGCCGCGCCAGCGGCTTCTGCCCGAGCTCATCCGCCCAGGCCGCGATGTACCAAGCGTTACGAATGAACATCGTGCACTCCCTTGGTCAACCAACGGGACGTCACGACAGCAGACACAATCGGGTCGGGGTTGGCAACTGTGCAGTGGAGCGCTCGCCGGGTACGCTGGCGCAAGGGGTTCACCATTCGGAGGTTGAAATGCACTCGTTGACCCACTTGTTCCTCGGCGTGGCTGCGTCGGCCGCGATGTTCAGCAGCGCGATCGCCGCCGACCTCGATCCAGCGGCCGTCGCCTTCACGCTGCCGGACAAGATCGAGTGGAAGCAGGGATCCGGTCGTGCGCAACAGGCAATCCTGGCAGGCGATCCGTCGAAGCCCGGCCTCTATGTCGTGATGGTAAAATGGCTCCCTGGCGGGATGAGCCGTCCGCATTTCCATCCCAACGACCGCTTCATCACGGTGCTCAAAGGAACGTGGTGGGTGGGCACCGGCGGCAAATTCGATCCCGGCAGCACGGTGCCGATGCCGGCCGGCACCTTTGTCACGCATTTCGGCAAGCAGGTGCACTACGATGGTGCCAAGGACGAAGAGACCGTGCTGCTGATCACCGGCGAAGGACCCGCGACTTCCACGGCGGCGGAAGGAAAATAGTGTCCTGCTTTCACTTTGCCGGTTTCAGTTTGCCGGCATCATGAAGCGATCGAAGAACGATGCGAGTGGCCCGAAGGCGTCCATCGGCAGGACCTGAGCCACGAATTGATCCGGCCGCACGATGACCATGCATCCGTGTGTCCGATCGATGCCGCGCATCGCGAAGATGTCATGACCGGCTTTTAGATCGGGACAGAACATCTTCTCGTAGTCATGCAGTCCATAGCGTCCCTTCCGCGGCAACAGCAGCGTTGGCATGGCCTCGAGAGCCAGATCGCGATGCGCCTGCTGGAACACGGCACGGACATCGATGACCGAGTCGATGTCCGCGTCCTTTGCGGTGTACTTCCTGATCGGAGAGTCGCCGGCGTCGGCGAGAAAATCGCACAGGGAGCGAAGGCGCGAGTCGGCGGCCGTGGGATCTTCGGCGCCGGCGAAGGCGAAGAGCCGAAAGCGACCGTCCGCCTTGATGACGTGGCCAAGATGGACGGGCTTGGCATCTCCCAGGCGGATCACCGGCGCCGACGGGAAGCGCTTGCCGATCACGAACCCTTCGGCGAGATGCTGATGGGTCGGCTCGCCGGTCAAGATCGACGACGGATATTGCGTCGCCGTGCCGGCGGTATAGCGCCCGTGCCGGACGAAATAGTCCTGCGTCTCGGCGGGATCGAGCGTCTCGCCGTGGCGATTGCCCGAAGCGATGATTGCCGCCCATTCGCGATCGAACTCGATCAGCTCCTTCGCGACCGCATGACGCTCCGCCGAATAGCTTTGCAGGAGATGCGGCGCCGAGCGCTTGCGCAGCACGGCGGCGAGCTTCCAGCCCAGATTGAACGTGTCCTGCATGGAGACATTCATGCCCTGGCCCGCCTTCGGACTGTGCGTATGGCAGGCATCACCGGCGATGAACACACGCGGCAGGCGCGTTCCGGCCTCCGCCGGCGGCGCGTCGTCGAACCTGTCGGCCAGCCGCTGGCCGATCTCGTAGACCGACCACCAGGGGATTTCCTTCACGTCGAGCGTATAGGGCTTCAGGATGCGCCGGGCCTTGGCGACCACATCGTCCGCCGTGATCTTGCGGCTTGCGACCCGCTCGCCCGCCTCGAGCGTGGTCAGCTCGACATAGATTCGGACCAGATAGCCGCCCTCGCGCGGGATGATGAGGCCGCTGCCGTCGGACGCGGACTGGATCAGTGACTTGAACCGGATATCGGGAAAGTCGGTGACGGCCAGCACATCCATGACGCCCCATGCGTGATTGGCCGAGTCGCCGTGCAGCTCGAGGCCGATCGCCTTGCGCACCGTGCTGCGCGCCCCGTCGCAGCCGACCACGTAGCGCGCCTTGACGGTTTCGATCTCGCCCTCGTGGCTCGGATCGAGCCGCTCGAGACGGACGGTCACCGCGTGGTCTTCAAAGCGCGCCGCGGACTCGATCTGCAGGTCGAGGACGCGCCGCCCATAGTGCGGCTCGAGCTTTGTCGGCGAGCGCCGCATGACATCGAGGAAGAAATCATGCACCCGCGCCTGGTTGAGGACGACATGCGGAAATTCCGACAGCCCGTCCTCGACGTCCTGGACCCTGCCGCTGCGCACGATGGTCCCTGGCTGCTGCGGATCGGGCTTCCAGAACGTGGTCTCGTTGATCCAGCAGGCCTCCTTCATCACGCGTTCGGCGAAGTCGTAGGCATGAAACATCTCCATCGTGCGGCAGGCGATGCCGTCGGCCTGTCCGAGCAGCAGCCGGCCGGGCTTCTGCTCGACGATGCAGGTCCTGATCTCGGGAAACGCCGAAAGCTGGGCGGCGAGGTTGAGACCCGCCGGGCCGCAACCGACGATCAGGACATCGACCTCTCCCGGAACCGATCCGGACGCCCCGGAAGCTCGAACGCGCTCCGCCGGGTCGGCGATCTCCGGATCGCCCGCCTCAAATCCGTTCAGATGGAATTGCATCGGTGTCCGTCCCTGCCATCGCGTCTCGGCGTGCCGTTGTTGTGGCATCAGGTCGACGGCTGGCGCAATGTCCGTCTGAGCCGCATCGGCGGCTCGGCCGTCGAACTCGCCATGACCCGAAGCGATCGGTGTCCATCTGCGTTCATCTGTGGCTAATATGCTGCTTACCGGGCCCCGGTCGGCCCGAGAGTTTCAACTTACGAGAGTAGAGGTAACAGCCCGTACAAGACCCAGGGAGGAAACCCATGACCCGTGTCCATCGGATCACCCGCCGCCGTGCGCTGAAGGCCGCGGCTGGCGCTGCCGGCGCAACACTGCCGCTGGTGCATGTCCAGTCGGCAAGCGCTGCGGGCAAGCTCACGATGGGGGTCTGGGATCACTGGGTGCCCGGGACCAATGCGGTGCTGAAGGGGCTGGTCGACGAGTGGGCAAAAAAGAACAAGGTCGACGTGACGATCGACTTCATCGCCTCCGCCGGCAACAAGATGATCCTGACGCAGGCCGCCGAGGCGCAGGCGCGCAGCGGACACGACATCCTCGCCTTCGACCAATGGGCGTCCCATCAGTACGCCGACAGGCTCACGCCGGTGAACGACGTCATGGAGCCGCTGCTCAAGCAGTACGGCCCGGTGAGCAAAGCCGTGGAATATCTCGGCACGTCCGACGGCAAGTGGCTCGGCGTGCCGGTCGCCTGGGGCTCGGCACCCCTGCCGCCGTGCGCCCGCATCTCCATGATCAAGGACGATACGGGCGAGGATGTCACCGAGTGGTACCCGGCCAAGGACGTGAAGACCAAGGGCGCGGCGGAGTGGACTTACGAAAAGCAGCTGAAAATGGCCGAGCAATGTCACAAGGCTGGTCACGTGTTCGCGTTCGGCTGCGGCGCCAACAGCACGGATGCGAACCAGACCTGGGGCGCGACGTTCGGGGCGTTCGGCGCCCATCTCGTGGACGCCAAGGGCAACATCATCGTCGATTCGGATCCGGTCCGCGAGGTGCTCGACTACGTCAAGCGCCTCGTCCCCTACCTGCCGCGCGAGACCATCGCCTACGACGACGCTTCCAACAACAAGGCCTACGTTGCGGGCTCGGCGGCGTTGATCTGGAACCCGCCGAGCGCGTGGGCCGTCGCCAAGCGCGATGCGCCCGCGATCGCTGCCGACACCTGGCACTTCCCGAACCCCAAGGGGAAGATGGGCCGGCTCGTTCCCCATCGCCCCTATTTCTGGGGCATCTGGCAATGGGCGCAGAACAAGCCGGCGGCAAAGGATCTGATGGCGTTCGTCAGCCAGCGCGACGTCGTCACCAAGCTCAGCGTCCCGGCGGCGGGCTATGACATCCCGCCCTTCCTGTCGATGGCCGACCTGCCGGTCTGGGGCGACACCGAGCCGCCGAAAGGCACGCTCTACAACTATCCTCTGCGCCCTCATCACGACGGCGAGTACTACATCGTCGGCTCGAGCGCGCCGCCGGACATCGGCGTGCAGATCTGGAGCCACTACATGATCCCGGGGATGGTGGCCCGCGTCGTGTCCGGTCACAGCGAAAAGAAGGTCATCGACTGGGCCAAGGCGGAACTCGAAGGCCTACGCCGCTGACCGGGATTTGCACCCGCTCGCGCTCCATGCATCGTTGATCCGACAGGGCGGGCTGCACGGCCTCGTCGTCACTCATCGTGATCGTCTGGCGCGCGATATCCTGTCCTTTGCCCGCGGATGACCTGACGCCGCTGCTTCTTCGCGGGCCGCTCCCACACCACGCCGGGAAAGCCCTTCAGCGGTACGAGCGTCTCGCCGAGATACGTCCAGTCCTGCAGTTCGGCAATGGCGATGTGATAGCGTGGCTCGCGGCCCGTGCGACCGCCGAACAGGGCGCGCGGGATGTTGACCATCTGCGGTGAGTGTGCCCGTTCGTAGACGATGGGCGTCCCGCATCGTGCGCAGAAGCTTCTCGTCGTCCGGGTCGCCTTGTCCTCGAATCGCGTGATCTTCGCCCGGCCCTTGGTCACGCGAAAGCGGCTGCGCCAACTGCCGACATAGGTCGCGTAGGCAGCGCCGTGCGCCCGCCGCGTCGCGCCGGAATGATCGTGCCAGGCCCAGCGCGCCGGAATGCCGATCTCGAACTGCACGGCGCCACAAAGGCACTGGCCCGTCGCCGCTGCGGTGTTCTGTGCCGTCGACTTGGCCACGTTTGACTCTCCTGCGGCAACCCGGAGCCGCGTGTGGAGTTGATGGTCGAGCCGAAATTCGCCCGGGGGCATTGCATGATCAAGGAGTTCGCAGGCGTCGTGCTGGCCATGCTGCTGACCGCGTTCGCCGCGTCCGGCCAAACCGAAGGCGGCGCATCGGGACCGGCGCCGGCACAGCCGCCGCCACAGGCGCCGGGACAGCCGTCGGTCACCGTCCTCGACACACAGGAGGTGCAGGGCATCCTCGGTCGCGAGGTGCGAAGCCTGGCCGACGAGAACATGGGCCGCATCGTCGACGTCCTGGTCGACGGACAGGGCGCGGCCCGGGCCGCCATCATCGACTTCGGCGGCTTCCTGGGCGTCGGCAGCCGCAAGATCGCCGTGGCCTGGCAGGCGCTGCATTTCGTGCCGGCGGCGGAAAAGCGCTACGGCATCGTCCTCGAGCTGACGCGCGATCAGGTGAAGCCGGCGCCGGAATACAAGGAAGGCCGCCCGGTCATCGTGATCGTCGCCTCGGGCAAGCTCGAGCCCCTGCCGTAGCGCCATGCCGGTGACGGAGTTCCCCTCTCCTTCGCCACCCCATCCGTCCCGTCGAAGCCTCAGGCGGCTCGACTGGTTCGTCTTTCTTGTCGCCGACGTACAGACCGGCTTCGGACCGTTCGTCGCCGTCTACCTGACATCCCAGAAGTGGACTCAGATCGAGATCGGCCTGGTGTTGACGGCGGCCGGCCTGGTTTCGCTGCTGGGCCAGATCCCGGGCGGTGCGCTGGTCGATGCCGTGCGCTCCGAGCGCGTCGTCGCGGCCGTGGCTGTGACCCTGATCGCCATCAGCGCGACGGTCTATGCGACCCTGCCGATCTTTCCCGCAGTGCTGGTCGCCGCGATCCTTCACGCTGCTGCGAGCTGCGTCCTGGGACCGGCGATCGCCGCGATCAGCCTCGGCCTCGTCGGCCACGCCGCGATCGGCGAACGCTTCGGCCGCAATGCGCGCTTCGCCTCGATCGGCGCCGCGCTGTCGGCGGCGGTGATGGGCGGTTTCGGCTACTTCTTCACGCCGCAGGCCGTGTTCTTCGTCACCGCGGCGCTGCTCGTGCCGACCTTGCTGGTGCTGCGCGGCGTGGCGGCGGCAGAGATCGACCCGGAGCGCGCGCATGGCAACCTGCCAGGGATGCTTACCGGCAAGCCACCGGTGGATTTGCGCAGCCTGCTCGGCAAGCCCGCCCTGCTGGTGTTCGGCTGCTGCATCCTGCTGTTCCATCTCGCCAATGCCGCGATGCTGCCGCTGATGGGCAGCGTGCTCACCACGCGGTCGGGCCAATGGGCGACGGTGCTGATCGGCGCCTGCATGGTCGGCCCGCAAATCGTGGTCGCCCTGTTCTCGCCCTGGGTCGGCCGCCAGGCGCAGCGCATCGGGCGCAAACCACTGCTGCTTGCGGGTTTCGCGGCACTGCCGATCCGCGGCCTGCTGCTGGGCGTGGTGCACGATCCCTACCTGCTGGTCGCCGTGCAGCTTCTCGATGGGCTGACCGCCGCGGTGATGAGCGTCTTGGTGCCACTCACGATCGCCGACCTGACGCGCGGCTCGGGCCGCTTCAATCTCACCCAGGGCGTGGTCGGCACGATGATGGGCGTCGGCGCATCGATCAGCCCGACTTTCGCCGGCTACATGAGCGATACGTTCGGCAGTCCCGTCGCCTTCATGGGCCTGGCGGGCGTCGCGGCCGTCGGCCTGGCGACAGTCTGGTTGCTGATGCCGGAGACTCGGCCGGCCGCCAACGGCCTTCGAACGCATGAAGACGGCAAATGCCGATCGTCCGCGTCGACCGGATGGTAGCGCGTTGCTTCAGGGCTCGAGAGCGAACGAGACCTTGCCGGTCGCCATGTCGAACGGCAGGGAGCTGTGCTCGTGGACGATCTGCCACTTGTCGCCGACCAGGCGCAGCCCCTGCGTCGCGCGCCACCACATGTCGACCTGCTGGCCTGTCTTGAGCCGACCGGCGACATGGTGCAGGCCGTGGCAGAACGCCACGCCGTGGCCCGGGACGACGACGAGGTCGCGGATTTCATACGTCATCGCCCCGTCATAGCCGTCGAACCACTGCTGGGCCCGGCGCCGCAGGTCGGCCGCTCCGCGATATTGCAGAGGCTCGAGCAGATCGTAGGCCACGACATCCGCCGCATGGTGCGACACCAAGCGCGCTGCGTCCTTCGCCTGCACCGCCTCGATCCGGTCGTTCATGATGGCGTGGATGTCGGCCTCGACGGCCGCTGGTGTTGCCATGGTCATCGTATGGAAACGCCCGCACTGCCGGCCTGTTCCCGAGGGTGTCAAAGCTGTGTCCGGCCGCCGCGGCCGTTGTCCTGACCAGGTTCGCGATTAGACATCGAAGCATGCAAATCAGTTCTCCGATCGATGCGCCGGCTGCAGCCCCCGCCTATCGGCGAGGCACGATCGCCACGAACTTCATCGCCATGACCGCCGTCAGCGGCATCGGCCTGCTGATCGGCATCTTCGCCACCGCCTACAGCCGACGCGTTCTCGGTCCGGCAGCGATCGGCCAGGTGAACTGGAACGCGGCCCTGCTCGCCTTCCTCAGCCTGCTCGCGACTCCGGGCCTGGCGATCGTCGGACAGCGCGACATCGCCGCCAACCCCAGGCAGACGGCGTCGATCACCTCACTGGTGCTCGGCCTGCAGATGCTGTTCGCTCTCGCCGCCTATGCCGTCGTCGCGGCAATCGCGCTGCTCGATCCGCGCGGCAGGCAGGCCAGCACCCTGCTGCTGATCCAGAGCGTCATCATCCTGATCAATGCCTGCAGCACCATCTGGGTCCTGCAGGCACACCAGCGCATGGCCGGGCCGGCCATCGCCTCGCTCGTCATCAACCTGCTGCAGATCCCCGCGCTGCTCCTGCTGGTTCGTGAACCAGGTGACATCTACCTGCTTGCCGCCTACACGCTGCCCTTCTCGCTCGCCCTGGTCGGCTACTACTTCTGGTACCTGCAGCACCACGGCATCCTGCGCTTTGCCGATGTCCGCCCGCGCCTCGCCGCCGGCGGCAAGCTCCTGTCCCAGGCCTGGCCGCTCGCGCTGTCATTGCTGGCGGGGCTGGTGGTCTACAACGGCGGCGCAATCCTGCTGGGCTTCAGCCACAGCGACACCGAGGTCGGCCTCTACACGACGGCCTACAGATTGATGTTCATTTCGACCGTGGTGAGTGGCGCGATGTTGAGCGCCTACTTCCCGGTTCTGGCGCAGGTCGCGGGCGACGCTCAGCAGGCGCGGCGGACGTCGCACGACTTCGCCACCCTGATGGTCTGGATGGGCCTGCCGATCGCCGCCCTCGGGTGGGCCTGCGGCCGGCACGTCAACGACTTGCTGTTCGGCGCCCAGTTCGCTGCAGCCGGCCCCTACTTCGAATGGCTGTGCCTGGTCGTGGCGCTCTCCTTCACCAACATCGGGCTGGGCACCCCGTTGCTGACATGGGGCCACCAGAAGCTCCATCTGAAGATCATCGCAACGTCCGCCGCCGCGAGCCTGCTGCTGAACGCCGTGTTGATCCCGCACTACGGCAGCTGGGGTGCAATCGCGGTACTGTTGGCAGCCGAGACGATGAGCGTCATCATGCTCGCGATCGCCCGCCGGCGACTCGAGCTCGGGCGCTTCGAGCTGCTGCCGCTGCTGACCCCGCCGCTTCTGTGCTCGCTCGCAGTCGCCCTCGGCATTTCCCTCCTGCCCGCTTCGGCTCACCAGTTCTGGTGGCTTGAGGTTGCGATCGGCGCGGCGCTGCTGGGTGCGTGCCTGCTGCTCTTCGAGCGACGTATCGCCAGGGCGGCATGGTCCCTGGCGAGACGAGCGCGCTAGACCCGACGGTCGACGGCCTGCCATTGTACGGCCAAAGCCCATCGTGGAGCATCGAATGGCAGGCAAGATCTATGTCGGTATCGGCGGCTGGACCTTCGAGCCATGGCGCGGCGTCTTTTATCCCGACGACCTCAGCCAGAAGCGCGAGCTCGAATATGCCAGCCGCAAGCTGAGCTCCATCGAGATCAACGGCACTTACTATTCGAGCTTCAAGCCGGCGAGCTGGGCCAAGTGGCACGACGAGACGCCGGACGGCTTCGTTTTCGCGGTGAAGGCCTCGCGCTTCTGCACCAATCGGCGGGTGCTCGCCGAGGCCGGCGAATCGGTGCAGCGCTTCTTCGCCCAGGGCATCATCGAACTCAAGGACCGGCTGGGCCCGGTGAACTGGCAGTTCATGGGCACAAAGAAGTTCGATCCCGAGGACTTCGAGGCGTTCCTGAAGCTGTTGCCCAAGGAGGTCGGCAAGCTGCCCGTGCGCCATGCCCTCGAGGTCCGGCACGACAGCTTCAAGGACAAGCGCTTCTACGATCTCGCCCGCAAGTACAACGCCGCCATCGTCTTTGCCCACGACGAGGATTTTCCGGACATCGACGAACCGACAGCCGATTTCACCTATGCCCGGCTGATGGGATCGCAGGAAAAGGTCAAGACCGGCTACAAGCCCGCCGAGCTCGACCAGTGGGCCAAGCGCGCCAAGGCCTGGGCCAAGAAGGGCGATGCCTTCGTCTACTTCATCTCGGGAGCCAAGGTCCGCAATCCAGCGGCAGCGCAGGCGCTGATGGACAAGGTCTGACCGATCGATCGCACATGACAAAATTCACCGTCATCCCGAGCGGAGCCGCCCGTAGGGCGGCGGAGTCGAGGGACCTGTTCTTGTCGACGCATCAACAGAAAAGGTCCCT
>CADECW010000026.1 GCA_902825855.1 uncultured Rhodospirillales bacterium
GGACCTTTTCTGTCGATGCGTCGACAAGAAGAGGTCCCTCGACTGCGCCGCCCTACGGGCGGCTTCGCTCGGGATGACGGGGAAATTGGTCATATGCGATAGCCCTGCCCCTAGCGGAGAAGAGGTCATTTCTTTTCGATGTTCCAGAAGATCGTCACTGGTGATTCGAGCATTCCGTTGACGTTCCTGCGCATCGCCAGCGGCGTGTTCCATTGGCCTAGGAAAGCGTGAGTCGGGTTCTCCGACACGCGCACCTGCATGGCGACGGCCAGCTCCTTGCGCTTTGCCGCGTCGGTCTCATCGGCAAATGCGTCGCGTAGCTTCACCAGCTCGTCGTCCTTGGGCCAGCCGAACCAGGCGTTGTCGCCGACCGCATTGATATAGGGGTTGGCCAGCGGATCGGCGATGTCGACCGAGGCCGAGGAGGTCAGGAAGGCGTTCCAGCCGCCCTTGTCGGGCCGATCCTTGCGGGCGCGGCGGCTGACCAGGACCTGCCAGTCCATCGACTGCATGTCGACCTTCATTCCGGCGCGCTCGAGGAGCGCCTTGGCAACCGGCGCAAGCTCGGCGAGCACGTAGACGTCAGTCGAGTGCATCAGCACCACCGGTGTGCCGTCGTAGCCCCCTTCCTTCAGGAGTTCGCGCGCCTTGTTGAAGTTGGAATCGAACTTGTCCTCGAACCCCTTGAAGCTCGCATGGGGCGCGTCGCACATGAACATCGCCTTGCAGGGCTTGTACCACTTGGCATCGCCGATCGCGCCGTCGAGAAAGTCCTTCTGGTTGAAGGCATAGAGCGCGGCTTGGCGAATCTTGGCGTTGTCGAACGGCTTGTAGAGCTGGTTGAAGCGGAAGACGTACTGATTGCCCCACTTGTTGAGGTTCAGGAGCTTGATGTTCTTGTCGGCCTCCATGGCCTTGAACTGGTCGTGCGGCGGGGTCTCGACAATGTCGATCTCGCCCTTGAGGAGAGCGTTCACCGCGGTGTGCTGATCGGGGATCGCCACCCATTCGACGCGATCGACCTTGGCGATCTTGCCGCCGGCCAGACCGGAGGCAGGCTCCGGCCGTGGCTTGTACCTGGGGTTCTTGACGTAGACCGTCTTGTCGCCGGGCTTCCATTCCTCCTTCACGAAGATGAACGGGCCGGAGCCGGTAGTGTCCTCGATCTGCCGGGAGGGATCGGTCTCGGCGATGCGCCTGGGCATGATGAAAGGATTGCCGGACGGCTTGCCGAGCGCCTGCAGCATGATGCCGGTCGGAGCCTTGAGCACGATCTGGAAGGTCCTGGCATCGAGGGCCTTGACCTCCGTGACCTTGGTCCACAGCAGCTGGCCCAGCGGATCGCGCACCGCCCAGCGCTCGAGCGACGGCACCACGTCCGCGGCGGTCACCGGCGTGCCGTCATGAAATTCCAGCCCATCGCGCAGGGTGAAGGTCCAGGTGAGCCTGTCATCGGAGGTCGACCACTTGTCGACCATCTGCGGCTTGACCTCGAGATTGCCGTCGAGCGCGAACAGCGTGTCGTAGATCATGTAGCCGTGGTTGCGCACGATATACGCGGTGGTCCAGATCGGATCGAGGATCTTGAGATCCGAATGATTGACGGCCCTGAGCGTCTTCTGCGCTTGCGCACTGCCCGCCCAGCCGAGCATGCACACCACCAGCAACCCGAGTGTACGCTTGCTCATCCTGCGCCTCTTCACGGCTGTGAAGCCGCCAACTCCCTGACCGGCTAGGTCGAGCGGGCGTCCTCGATCACCATTCGTGCCGCCTTCTCGGCGATCATGATTGTCGGGGTATTGGTATTGCCCGAGGTTATGGTCGGCATGACCGAAGCGTCAATCACCCGCAGCCCTTGCAGGCCGCGCACGCGCAGGCGTTCGTCGACCACCGCCATGGAGTCCGAAGCGATCCCCATCTTGGCCGTGCCCACCGGATGGAAGATCGTCGTGCCGATATCGCCTGCGGCCTTGGCAAGCGAGGCATCGTCGTCTCCGACCGAGGGGCCGGGCAGGAAATCCTCCGGCCGGTAAGGCTGCATGGCGGGCTGCTGCATCAGGCGGCGGGTCACGCGGATGGCGTCGGCCGCGACGACGCGGTCCTCGTAGGTCGCGAGGTAGTTGGGCGCGATGACCGGCTTGTCGGACGGCACGGGCGAGCGCAGGCGGATCGTGCCGCGCGAGGTCGGGCGCAGGTTGCAGGCGCTGACAGTAATGGCCGGGAAGCGGTGCAAGGGGTCGCCGAACTTGTCGAGCGACAGGGGCTGCACATGGAACTGGATGTTCGGCCGCTCGTGCTCGGGCGAGGACTTGGTGAAGATGCCGAGCTGCGAGGGCGCCATGGTCAACGGCCCTTTCTGGAACAGCGCGTATTCGGCGCCCATCAGGGCGCGGCCGATCAGCGAATGGTAGGTCTCGTTCAGGGTCTTGACGCCATGGACCTTGAAGATCGCGCGCTGCTGCAGGTGATCCTGCAGGTTGCTGCCGACGCCCGGCTTGTCGTGGACGACGGCGATGCCAACCTCGCCGAGCCCCTTTGCCGGGCCGACGCCAGAGAGCTGCAGGATCTGCGGCGAGCCGATGGAGCCGGCGGACAGGATGATTTCGCCGCGCGCGCGGGCCTCGACCAGCCGGCCGTCCTGCCGGAACAGCACGCCTACCGCGCGCTTGCCTTCGAACAGCACCTTCTCGACCAGCACCCCGGTCTCCAGCCTGAGGTTGGAGCGGCCGAGCACGGGCTTCAGGAAGGCGCGCGCCGAAGACCAGCGCACGCCGCGCTTCTGATTGACGTGAAAATAGCCGACGCCGGTATTGTCTCCGGTATTGAAGTCGGCCGTCGCCGGAATGCCCATCTCGACCGCGGCCCTGGCGACGGCGTTGAGGACGTCCCATTGGACACGCGGCTGCTCGACACGCCATTCGCCGTCCGCGCCATGGTGCTCGGTATTGCCCAGGAAGTGATTGTCGAGCCGCTTGAAGACGGGCCGCACATCGTCCCAGGCCCAGCCGGGCAGGCCGAGCTGACGCCAGTGATCGTAGTCCCGCGCCTGGCCACGCATCGAAATCATGGCGTTGATCGCCGAGCTGCCGCCGATCACCTTGCCGCGCGGATACTTCAGGCTGCGGCCGTTCAGGCCCGGCTCCTTCTCGGTCTCGAACATCCAGTCCGAGCGCGGGTTGCCGATGGCGAACAGGTAGCCCACGGGGATATGGAACCAGATCCAGTTGTCTCGCCCGCCGGCTTCCAGAATCAGCACCCGCGACCGGGAATCAGCGGACAGGCGATTGGCCAGGACGCAGCCGGCTGAGCCGGCGCCGACGACGACATAGTCGAAATCGCCTTCGAGGCGCATTGCTGCTTCCTGGCTCATCATGCGTCCCTGGCGACGGGTTCCCCTTCCGGTCCCCATTCCTGATAGCGCGTAATCCCGTCGGCGTCCCAGTTGCACCACGCCGGCAACTGGCTGACGAAGATATGCTCGACCGGCCGTGCGCCCGGATCGTCGTCGAGCAGGGCGACACGCAGCAGCACGTTGGTCTCGCCAGGATGCTCGGCGATGATCTGTGAGCCGCAGACCGAGCAGAAATGGCGGTTCTTGCCGGGTGAGGACTGGTAGATGCTCGTCTTGTCCTGGCCGCGCAGCCAGCGGAAGCTGGCGCGCGGGACGCTGGCATAGACATTCGCTGGAGCAGCGTGCGCCTTGCGGCAGGAAGGGCACGAGCAAAGGCCGATGCGAAGTCCGGTCGGCGCCGGCGTGACCTCATAGGCGACGGCGTCGCAAAGACAGCTTCCCTTCATCGTCTACTCCCTCAAATCTGCGAATAGCCCGAACCGGCCGAATCGATGCCGCGGCCGACGCCTTTGTCGATCCAGCCGAACTCCTTGAGGATCTGCTGACTGTAGGTCACACGGCCGTTGACTTTTTCCGCGGCCTCGCTCGCCAGCAGCAAGGCGGCGCGTGCCATCATCGCAGGCGGCTCGCCGCGCGGATCGTCGAGCCCCTCGACCAGCTTGTGGTAGACGGTGCCCGGCGTCGGCACGACCCGTGACGGCGACACGCAGGAGACGGCAATGCCGCCGCGATGCGCCACTTCCTGGGCCAGCCCCTGGGTGAAGCGTTCGAGAGCGGCCTTGCTCGCGCCGTACATGACGCCCCCGTGCACGGCCTGGTCCTTGTAGGGGCCGCGGCCAGGACCGATCGCCGAGCCCGAGCTGATATTGACGATGGCACCGCGACCGGCGGCGATCATGTCGGGCAGCACGGCCTTGCTCAGGATGAAGGGTGCATGGACATTGACCGCGAAGGCCTTCATCCAGCGGTTGGTCGGATAGTCGGCAGTCGGGATGTAGTAGTTGAGGGCGGCATTGTTCACGAGGGTGTCGATGCGGCCGTACGCCGACCGCGCTGCCTCGACCAGCTTCAGGCATTCGGCCTCGGACGAGATGTCGGCAGCGACCACCGTCGCGTCGCCATGGGCGGACTTGATGCCGGCGACCGTGCTGGCAAGCGACCCCTTCAACTGGTGATCGCCTTCGCTCAGCGTGCGCGCCACGCAGACGACCTTGGCGCCTTCCATCGCAAGCAGCTCCGCGATCGCCTGACCGATGCCGCGGCTGGCCCCGGTGACGATGGCCACCCTTCCCGTCATTTTCTGACCCGTCATCTTCTGCCCCGTCATCCTCTGCATGGCTGCTTCCCTTTGCCTGTCGAAATCCCGGCCCGCAGCCCTTGCAGGACCGCCCGGCTGGCGCGCACAATTCGGGCATTAAGGGAGCGACGCATGCAGTACAACCGCATTTCTGCCGACTGCCATCTCGATATGCCCTGGATGCCGCCGGACCTGTTCACGTCCATGGCATCGCGCGAGCTGAAGGACCGCATGCCCTACGTGGTCGACAGCGACGAGGGGCCGAAATGGACGGCCAAGAACGGCGCAAACTTCGGTTTCAAGAATGGCGTCGGCCCGGCCGGCAGCAAGTACGTCAAGGGCAAGCATCATCGCGTCGACGTCATGGCCGAGACCGGCCTCTACGACGACGGTGCCAAGGACATCCGCCGCGTCTCCGACCCGCACCTGCGCATCAAGGACCTCGACCGCGACGGCGTCGACGCCGAGGTGATCTACGGTATCCTGGGCGCGGCCGGACGGCTGAACGACAAGGATGCCGCCAACGAGATGCTGCGCATCTACAACGACTGGCTGAAGGCGTTCTGCAGCCACTATCCCGACCGCCATATCGGGCTGGCCTGCCTGCCTTACGGCGACATCGATGCGGCGGTGAAGGAGGTCTATCGCGTCGCCAAGTTGGGCATCAGAGGCCTCGAGCTCTCCTGCTCCTGGGACATGGAGCCAATGTGGCACCCGATGTGGGAGCCGCTTTGGAAGGCGGTGAACGACGTGCAGCTCCCGCTGCACTTCCACACCTTCCCCAACGTGCCGCCCGACATGATCCAGAAGCATCCGGGCCGCGTCGGCCGATCGGTGTTCTTCACCGTGGTGTCCGGCTTCCAGATGAACCTGGTGAACATCCTGGCGGCGATCATCGCGGCCAACGTGCTGGAGCGCTATCCCAACATCCGCATCGCCTTCGGCGAATCGGGCTGCGGTTGGATTCCCTATGCGCTCGACCGCATGGACTTCGAATGGGAAGATCGCTTCACCGACCTCGGCCTCAAGATGAAGCCCTCCGACTACTGGCGCCGGCAGTGCAAGGCGACGTTCCAGTTCGACCGCATCGGCGCCAAGCTGATCGACGACATGGGCGCGGAGAGCCTGATGTGGGGCTCCGACTACCCGCACGGCGACGGCGTGTGGCCGAACTCCACGCAGTACATCAAGGAGCAGTTCGCCGAAGTCTCGCCGGAGGTGACCAAGATGATCACCTGCACCAACGCCGGCAAATTCTACGGACTGATCAACTGAGAAAGCCGACGATTCTGGCCGTCAATCATTGATGGCGCAGTTGCCTGCGCCGTCCCGCCATCCCGAGCGAAGCCGCCCAAGGGGCGGCGCAGTCGAGGGACCTCCTTTTGTCGGCGCATCAAAAGAACAGGTCCCTCCACTTCGCCTCGCGGCGCTCGGCTCCGGTCGGGAAGACGGGGGAGTTCCCGTTACGCGCCTCGTCGGAGAGACAGTGATGCACTGCCGATGAGTGTCCAGCGCGAGACACTCCGACTAATACAGGGCCGCCTGAAGGGCACAAAGCTTTGTAGCGACGTTTTGGTCGTTCTTCCGACGGAACACCTGCTAAGAGGGTTCTTGTTCGAACGAACCTCCGAGAAGGAGATGTACTATCTCTGGCGTGTGGTCATGCCGCTTTACCGGCCAGCCAACACCATCATCTTGAACTACAGTGAGAGGATATCGAAGGGCGGGAAGTTCCGACTGACCCGGTCCGCATTGAACCAAGCCGCAGAGCGCATCGCAGCGGTCATATCCCCTGGACATCTAAGCTATCTTCGCAAGGTACGAGGTCCGAAGGAGTTCTTGAAACACGTCGACTGGGTGACCGGCAATGCCACGGTGAATTTCAACATCGACCTTGCCTTGACCCAATACATGCTTGGAAATGCGCGCGAATGCATAAAGATATTTGAAAGCATCTCCGTAGAAGGCTTTCCCGCCAAGCTGCGTGCTCGCATCGCTCCTTTCGTCACAGAACTGAGCACAAGCGCCACAGACGCAGCTGCCAGAGTTCAATCCTGGGAGCGTGAAAATATCGACAGACTGGGCCTGGCCACGTCCGTCTAACTGAAAGCCTTGAAGGTGATCAGGGTGAAGGTGTCCTTCACGCCGGCAAGCGTCTGGATCTTGCTGGTAACGAAATGGCCGATGTCGGTCTTTTCGTCGAGATAGCACTTCATCAGAAGGTCGTATTGGCCCGAGGTCGAGTAGACCTCCGACACCTGCTCGACGCTGCAGGCATCGTCGGCCACGTCGTAGGCCCTACCGAGCTCGCATTTCACCATGACGAAGATGGTCTGCATGATCCCCTGCTTTCCAGGGGATCACTTTAGCGCGGCGAGCGCGCGAGGAAAGCCGGGACGTGATCGCCGAGGCCAACGGGCGACCTCTCGTCACGACTGTCGTTCCGACGGTCGCGGCGCTCGGAACGGTGATCGGGCTTGTGCTCCCGATGCGCGCGCTCGCGGCGAGGCTCGGCCCTCTGCTCACTCCGGGGTTCTGACCTGTGATCCGTCCTGCGTTCGGCGCCCTGCTCGCTCCGGGGCTCGGTCCTGTGCTCGGTACGTGACTCGGTCCTGGGCCCGGTACGCGGCTTGGGCTGGCGGTGTTCACGCGGCTCGTGATGCTCGCGCGGCTGCTTAGCCTCGCGATGCTCACGCGACTCGCGCGGCTCCCTCGCCTGACGCGGCTCGCGGGCTTCACGGCGCGGCTTGTCGGCGGCGCGACCGCGGCCACGGCCGCGTCCACGACGGCGGCCGTCCGACGCCTCGAAGGCCACGGCATCCATGCCCGGCACTTCGACGCGGGGAATCTCCGAACCGATCAGCTTCTCGATCGCCTCGACCAGACTGCCCTCGTCGGGCGAGGCCAGGGTGAAGGAGTGACCGGTCTTGCCGGCGCGGCCGGTGCGGCCGATGCGATGGACATAGTCCTCGGGCGAGAACGGCACGTCGAAATTGAAGACGTGGCTCATGTCGACGATGTCGAGACCGCGGGCGGCGACGTCGGACGCCACCAGGATCTGGATCTCGCCCTGCTTGAAACGCTCCAGCGTCTCCATGCGTGCCGGCTGGCTCATGTCTCCGTGCAGGGCACCGGCATTGAAACCATGCTTCTTCAGCGACCCGTGCAGCACAGCGACGTCGCGCTTGCGGTTGCAGAAGACGATGGCGTTCTTGACGTCCTGGTCGCGGATCAGCCGGCGCAGCGCCTCACGCTTGTCGAGTTCGGATACGACGCTCAGGCCCTGGACGATATTCTTGGCGGTCGACGCCGGCGGCGTCACGCTCACTTCCTTCGGGTTGCTGAGGAAGCGATCGGCGAGACGCCGGATCTCCGGCGGCATGGTGGCCGAGAAGAACAGCGTCTGGCGCATCGGCGACAAAAGGCCGACGATGCGCTCGACGTCGGGAATGAAACCCATGTCGAGCATGCGATCGGCTTCGTCGATCACCAGCACCTTGACGTCGTTGAGCAGAACCTTGCCGCGCTCGAAGTGGTCGAGCAGCCGGCCGGGCGTGGCGATCAGCACGTCGACGCCGCGCTCGAGGGCCCGTTCCTGGTCCTCGAAGCTCACGCCGCCGATCAGGAGCGCCATGCTGAGCTTGTGGTTCTGTCCGTAGATCTCGAAGTTCTCGGCCACTTGGGCGGCCAGTTCACGCGTCGGCTCCAGGATGAGCGAACGCGGCATGCGCATCTTGGCGCGGCCCTGCGACAGGATGTCGATCATCGGCAGGACGAAGGAGGCGGTCTTTCCGGTGCCCGTCTGGGCGCATCCGAGGACATCTCGGCCCATCAGGACGATGGGGATGGCCTTTTCCTGGATCGGCGTGGGCTGCGTATAGCCCTTGTCGGCGACTGCCTGCAAAACCGGGGCGCTCAGCCCCAAACTGTCAAAACTCATTTAGTTTCCGTGACTTAGCCCCGCATTCCGAGGGGCCCGGGAGTGGTCTCACAAGGCCCTGGGGAGTAGGGCCGGACCACTGGCGGCCCTCATATGAGGCCTCGCCCGTCCCAAGTCAATGCAGCGGCCCTGCGGGGCTGCGTCGCGCACGGCTCAGGACTTGAGTTCGATCTCGACGAAGACGAACTCGAAGCTGTTGGGGTTGATGACGTCGTGCTCGACGCCGATTTGGCGGGCGTACGACACACCGGACCGCAAAGGCGCCGGCACCGTCGTCGTGCCGTCAAAGATGTGCAATTCGCCGGTCGTCACCGGCACCACGACATAGTCGTGATTGTGGCGGTGCCAGCCGGTGTGGCTGCCCGGCGGAAACCGCCATTCGGTGACGATGACGCGGTCGTTCTCGACCTGGACGGTGGGCTTCGCGAGAGGGCGCTCAGGCGAACGCTGGTCGTTACTCATGGTGAAAACCTAATGCCACCCACGGCTTTTGTCAGGTGACAGCCGATGGTACCCTGCTAAGTGTGCATATGCACATGTACAGGAGAGGCCAGTGGCCCACCCGCTTCTGACGGCACCGATCGGCAAGAGCCTGTGGAAGCTGGCGGCGCCGACCACGGCCGTGATGGTGGCGCAGACCTTCGTCGCCATCGCCGAGACCTTCATTTTCGGACGGCTTGGCACCGACGCGCTGGCCGGCTTCGCCCTGGTTTTTCCCTTCATGATGATGATGACCATGATGGCGGCGGGCGGCATGGGCGGAGGCGTGGCCGCAGCCATGGCCCGCGCCGTCGGCGGCGGCCGCATCGCGGATGCGCGCTCGCTCGTCCTGCATGCCCTGGTGCTGGGTGCCGTGCTGGCGCTGCTCTTCACGGTGATGGCCTGGACGATCGCGCCCGCTCTCTATCGCCTGCTGGGCGGCGAAGGCCGCTCGCTCGCCAACGCGCTGGCCTACTCCCACGTGCTGTTCAGCGGCGCGCTGGTCATCTGGGCCAACTTCTTCCTGTCGGCGTTGCTGCGCGGCGGTGGCGACGCCGCCACGCCCGGTCGCTACATGCTGTTTTCGTCGATCGCCCAGGTTCCGCTGTCATACGTGCTGGCGCTGGGCATCGGCGACTGGCCTGGTCTCGGCATGGCGGGGCCGGCGCTCTCCTCGCTGTTCACGTCGTTCGTTTCCGCCGCCCTGCAGGCACGCGCGTTATGGCGAGGCAAGCTCGGCTTCGTGCCGGACGTGGCCGGTGTCCGTCTCCAGGGCCGGCTTTTCTGGGACATTCTTCGGGTCGGCCTGATCGCCTCCTTCTCGGCCTTCACCGCCAACCTCACAGCCATGCTGGTCACTGGCCTGGTCGGTCGCTTCGGTGTCGCCGCGCTGGCCGGCTATGGCATCGGCGTGCGGCTGGAATTCATGCTGGTGCCGCTGGCTTTCGGCATCGGTTCGGGGCTCACCACCCTGGTCGGTGTCGCGGCCGGCGCCAACGACTGGAAACGTGCGGTGCGGGCCGCCTGGATCGGCAGCCTGACGGCGGCCGGGGCGCTCGGCCTCTGCGGCTGGGTCCTCGCCTTCGTTCCAGAAGGCTGGGCGCGGCTCTTCACCAGCGATCCCAAGGTCATCGAAGCGACGGTCGCCTACATCACGCGGGTGGCGCCATTCTACTGCCTGTTCGGTCTCGGCATGACGCTGTCCTTCGCCAGCCAGGGTGCGGGCCGCATGAAAGCGCCGTTCGCCGCCGGCATCGCCCGCCTCATCATCGCCACGGTTGGCGGCTGGTTCGCCGTCGAGATCCTGGGCTGGGGACTGCCCGGCGTGTTCGTCGCCATCGCCGTCGGCATGATCGCCTTCGGCAGCCTGATTGCCGGACCATTGCTTGTCATACCGTGGGGGCCGAAGCGTGCTAGATTCGTTCCAACGACAGGAACGAGCAATGCAGCGCCCCTCGATGATCGCAACCTGGAACCGCAATCCCGCTGACGAAGAGGCGATGGGCGCAGCGCACGCGCCCATCTGGAGACGCATGATCAACGTCTCCGTGCCGCACGACCTGCATGCCTCGACCGTGCTCGACTACGGCTGCAACCAGGGCGGCTTCCTGCGCATGCTCTACGATCGTCATCCGTTCAAGAGTGCGGTCGGCATCGACATCGCCCGCGAATCGGTGGCGCGTGCCGAGCTGCTGAAAGGTCAGCGTCCGGTCGAGTACAAGGTCACCGACAGCGCCGCCTCGCTTGGCCGCACCTTCGACTACGCCTTCAGTCACGAGGTGATCTACCTGCTGGGCGACCTCGCGGCGCACGCGCGCGACATGAAGGCCGCGCTCCGCCCGGGAGCGTCGTACGTCGCCGCCATGGGCTGCCATACCGACAGCGCGGTATGGCCGCGCTGGCGCAAGCTGATCTCCGAGACCTCGTCGATCCCGATCCACGATCATTCGCTGGAAGACGTCTCCAAGGCGTTCGCCCAGGCGGGCTTCATCGTCTCGGTGCGGCCGCTCGACCTCGACGCCTTCATGCCGGTGACGGTGGGCAGCGCCTTCTTTCCCAAGATCGTCGACCAGCTGCACTACTACAGCCAGGACAAGGTGCTGTTCAGGTTCGTCAGGACGCCCTGACGGGCTCCAGCTTGCCGTCGAGCACGGGGTAACCCGAGGCATCGCTTTTGCGATCGAGATAGGTCACCACGCGGTCGGGATTCGCGTGGATGCCTAGGAGCCGCATCGGTCGATCGCCGACGGTTCGGAAGCTGTGCGGAATATTGGCCGGCAGCGCCACACAATCGCCGGCGCCGAGACGGGCAGGCTTGTCTTCGTCGCCCTGCAGCCAGACGTCGGCCTCGCCTTCGATGATGAACAGCAGCTCGACATAGGGGTGCCAGTGCATCGGCGCGACATAGCCAGGCGCCGAGGTCTGGATGCCGGTGCGCACCGGCGTGTCGCCGTCGGCGATCAGCGGATGATAGAATGCAAGCGGTCCGAACTCGACGCGGGTCGCGTCGGCGAGCTTGCGTATCTTCGGCGCTTGAAGAGTGGTCATCGAAACTCCCTTCGCCGCATGTTCTCGTCATCCCGAGCGAAGCTGCCCGAAGGGCAGCCTAGTCGAGGGACCTTCTCTTGTCGATGCATCAACAGAACAGGTCCCTCCACTTCGCCTCGCTCCGCTCGGCTCCGGTCGGGATGACGGGAATGGGAAATCGCGGCTGGAGTTACCGCGCGCCGATCTTCCTCAGCGAGCGGTCGATCCATAGAGCGCCGATCTTCTCCTGCACGCCGTTCTGGCGCAGCCGCTGGCGCAGGCAGCCGAAGTCGACGCGGTCGAGCTCCTGGTCCTGGTTGAAACAGGAGAAGACCACCGATTCCTTGCCGGTCGCCGGATCCTTGTGGAGCTGCAGGCACTGGGCGCAGATCTCCTTCATCATGCATTGCATGGGGGAGTTGATCGAACCCAGCGCGCGATGATCGGGTTTCAGGTAGGGCTTCAGCACGCCGTGGCGCGCCAGCCGCACGGCATTCATCATGCCGTCCGAGCCGATGGCGACGATGCGGTCGGCATCCTCGAAGGGGATCGGCTGTTCGCCAAGCTCGCCCGAGGCGTAGCGGCGCATGGCCTCGACGATGTTGTCGACCACCGACTTGTCCTGCGGCCGGTCGACGGGGAAGCCCGGCTGCTCGTCGCAGGCCCAGACGACTACGTCGGCCGCCGCCTCGATCTCCTCGACCTTGTAGCGATCGGAGGGTTTCTTGTAGCCGGCGAAGTACAGGACCTTGCTGCCGGCCTTGCGAAAGGCCTGGCCGATCGAGAACAGCACGGCATTGCCGAGGCCGCCGCCCGCGAGCACCACCGTCTCGTCCGGCTCGATCTCGGTCGGCGTTCCGGTCGGGCCCATGACGATCACCGGCTCGCCAGGCTCGAGCAGCGTGCAGAGATCGGACGAGCCGCCCATCTCCAGCGTGATCAGCGACAGCAGGCCCTTGTCCTTGTCGACCCAGGCGCCGGTCAGCGCCAGGCCTTCCATGGTGAGCAGCGTGCCGTCGACCCTCTTCGATCGCGCTTCGTAGTTCTGCAGTCGATAGAACTGCCCGGGCTCGAAGTTGCGCGCCGCGGCAGGAGCTTCGACCACGACCTCGACAATGGTTGGCGTCAGCCGGTCGACGCGCACGACCTTGGCGCGCCACTGGGCGTTGGCCTCGCCGAGAATCTCGTTCGGCGAGCGCTTGGCCGCCGGCAGCTTCTCCATGGTGCGCGTCAGCACCGGATAACCCTGCTTGGCGCCGCCCATGGCTTTCACCACGTTGCCGGCGAACGACGGATGCAGATCGCCGAAGAAGGACATGAAGCGCCCGTCGGCGGCGCGGTACATCAGCACGCGGACGTCGGCGGGCTTGGCGACGCGCTCCGGCGTTGCGGGATTGCCCTCGTCGTCGAGCGCACGGAAATACTTGCCGTCGATGAAGGCGTGCGTTGCATCCTCGCGCGCCAGCACGGTGTTGGGCTGGGTTCCAGCCGCCACCAGGATGGTGCGCGCCGGCAGCGTCGCCTCGACCTTCCGGCCATTCTGCTCGCCCGCTACCCTGAGCGCGCTGGCATGGCCATTGGCGTCGACTTCGACGGCAGCCGGCGACAGGCCTTCGGCGAAGCGGATGTCTTCTTCCAGCGCCTTCAGAACCTCTTCATGGTTCAGCGTGTAGGACGGCGAATCGATCAGACGCCGGCGATAGGCGATGGTGACGCCGCCCCAGCCATTCACCAGTCCGGCGATGTCGGGCGTGCGGCCATCGCGCTCAGCCTTGACTCGTTCGGCGCGGATAGCCTCGGCATGAGAGATGAATTCGAGAGCGATCTCGCGTTCTTCGGCGTTCATGGCGGCGAACACCGCCGCCTCGCCGCGCTCCTGCACCAGGATCTCGTGGCGGGACAAGAACTTCTCGACCTGCAGCGGATAGTAAGCGAGCGATTCCGTCGCCGTGTCGATCGCGGTCAGGCCGCCGCCGATCACCACCACCGGCAGGCGGACCTGCAGGTTGGCGATCGAATCCTCCTTGGCCGCACCGGTCAGTTGCAAGGCCATCAGGAAGTCCGAAGCCGCCCGCACGCCGCGGGCCAGGCCATTGGGCAGGTCGAGCACGGTGGGCTTGCCAGCGCCGGCGCATAGCGCCACGTGGTCGAAACCCATGGCGAAGGCACCCTCGACCGTCACCGTGCCGCCGAAACGTACACCGCCGAACATCGAGAACTGGCCACGCCGTTCCAGCAGCAGGCGCACCATCTTCAGGTAGTTCTTGTCCCAGCGCACGGTGATGCCGTACTCGGCGACGCCGCCGAAGCCCGCCATGGCGCGGTCGCCGAGATCCTCGCGCAAAGTGGCGACGTCGCGTATCGCAGCAAAGGGATGGCGCTCACCATCGGCCGACACGCCCGACTGGGCGACCGGCAACGGCTCGATCTTCAAGCCGTCGATGCCGACCACGGCATGTCCGTCGTTCATCAGGTGATGCGCGAGGTTGAAGCCGGCGGGGCCGAGCCCCACCACCAGCACGGTGCGGCCGCTCGCCGGCCGCGGCAGCGGTCGGCGCAGGTTCAGTGGATTCCAGCGCGTCAGAAGCGAGTAGATCTCGAAGCCCCACGGCAGGCCGAGCACATCCTTCAGCGTCCGCGTCTCGATCTGCGGGATGTCGACCGGTTCCTGCTTCTGGTAGATGCAGGCCTTCATGCAGTCGTTGCAGATGCGGTGTCCGGTCGCCGCCAGCAGCGGATTGTCGACCGCGGCTATGGCCAGCGCGCCGATGGAGAATCCCTCGCTCTTCAGCAGGTTCATCTCCGAAATCTTTTCCTCGAGCGGGCAGCCCGCAAGGGTGACGCCGAAGGGCGACTTCTGGAAGGAGCCGGTCTTGCGGTCCTTGAGCCCGCGCGAGCAGCTGTCCTTGCCCTGGTTGTGGCACCAGATGCAGTAGTTGGAATGGTCGAGCGCACGCACGAGGTCGAAGCCCTCATCGGTCAGTGCGAAGCCCTCGCGATGGCGCAGCATCGGCCGCGGCAGGCGCATGCGTGTGACGCCGTCCACGACCTCGGTCTCGATCGGCACCAGATGCTCGAAGTCGAGCTTGTGCGGCACCTTGAACAGAGGCCCGTCGCGATGACGCTTTTTGCCCTCCGTCGAATGCAGTGCCCAGGCGGCGTAGCGTGTCAGCGCGTCGATCTCGGGACCGGGCTTCGCGATCTTGAACTCGGCGCCGGCGATCTCGCGGACGGCAAGGGCAAAGGCGAGTTCCCAGGCTTCCAGCCCATCCGCGAGCCGCGCCGACAGGCCGACCTCGGCAGTGACCTTGTCGCCGTCCAGTGCCGCCGCAGCCTCCGCCTTGATGGTGCGCGTCACGTAGCGCTGCACGAACAGGCGCTTGCAATCGAAGACCGGCGCCAGCCTGTTGTGATGGCCGCGCAACTCCGCGGCTTCCTCGGCAACGCCGAACAGCGCCGCCACGAAATCCTCGAGCGGACGAGCCAGCTCGATCAGCAGGTTGGACTCGTCCTTCACGGCCAGACCATCCGGATTGGTGCGCGCCGCCATCAGTCGGGCATGGGCCTCGACGTGACTCTCTTTCAGCCAATCCACGAAAGCCGCATCGAGGCGGACCAGGCCCTCTCGGTCATAAAGGTCGGTGAAGCCGAGATCGCGGCTCAGCGAAGGCGACGCCATATCAGGAATATCCGGGTGGGCCGAGGGGTGATTCGTTCGTGTGCGAACCGATTAGACAACACGGGGCCGGAGCGCAAGACACCAGCCATTCGCGACACTAATGCCTGATGACGCGCCACGCTGCTTCCCGCATGGTCCCGCCGAAATGCAACCCGTCCCCGCATCCGTGCGCAACTGGCTGATCGTCGTTGCCGCGATGATTTTCGTCATGATCGTCATCGGTGCGCTGACACGGCTCACCGAGTCGGGGCTTTCGATGGTCGAATGGCGGCCGGTTACGGGGTGGCTTCCCCCGCTTTCCGAGACGGCCTGGCAGGCGGAGCTGCAGAAATATCTTTCCTCGCCGCAGGGCAGATTGATCGATGGTGGTTTCACGATCGCCGACTTCAAGGAGATCTTTTGGCTGGAGTACATCCATCGCCTGTGGGGTCGTCTGATCGGCGTGGTCTTCGCCCTGCCCCTGGCCTGGTTTTGGATGCGCGGCCAACTCTCGCCGGCACTGAAGCCACGCCTGGCGGCATTGCTGGTGTTGGGCGGGCTGCAGGGCGCCTTGGGCTGGGCGATGGTGGCGTCCGGCCTGATAGACCGGCCTTCGGTCAGCCACTACCGCCTGGCCGCCCACCTTCTGCTGGCGGTGGCGCTCTATGCATACACCGTCTGGCTGATCCTGGAGCTCGGCCCGCAAGCCGCACAACGAGACGAGCCGCGCACGCGGCGCGACGCCACGATCCTGATGGGTCTGCTGTTCGTCGTGCTCACCTGGGGTGCACTGATGGCGGGCCTGCGCGCCGGCGCCGCCCACAACACCTTCCCGACCATGTCGGGGTACTGGATTCCGCCCGGCCTGTTCGAGGAATCGCCGTGGTGGATCAACATCTTCGAGAATCCGACGACGATACAGTTCGTCCACCGCTGGCTGGCCAAGCTCCTCGTGCTCGGGGTACTGGTCATGGCCTGGCGGTCGCGCCATGCAGAGGCCGTGCTGGCAGCGGCAATGGCCTTGATCCAGCTGAGCCTCGGAATCGCCACGATCCTGACCGGTGTCGAGATCGCCATTGCGACAATGCACCAGGCCGGAGCCGTCATTTTGCTGACCCTTGTCATCGTGGTGCGGCATCGCGCGACAGCTTCTCGGGCGAGCCCGGTGTCGGCTATTGTCAGGGCATGAGCGGGACCTTCCACCGGCCTTCTCCATGACTCGACCCGGTATGACGATCGGCGGTGGCGTCATCGTCATGGCGGCGGTGGGGATGGCTGCGTGGCTGATGCTGAAGCCGGAAGTCGCCTCGTCGCGCTCCTTGTTCGAGGCCGGCAACGCAACGGTAGTCGCCGATGCGATCACCGTGCCCGAGATGTCCTCGCCTCCCGAAGTGACGAGCGCCGACTTCAGCCAGGCGAAGGCACCATCGACGACGTCCCCCGTGACCGCCGCCAAGGTCAACGACAAAGGCGCATCGTCGGTCGACTGGCCGGCGCTGCCCATCGACGAACTACGCGAGCGCGCGAATTCCGACGACGTGACGGCAATGGAAGAACTGGCGCGTCGCCTGGTTCAGGGTAGCGGCGTCGCCAAGGACCAGCAGGCCGCCGCCGGCTGGCTGCTGCGCGCCGCCCAGCGAGGCTCGGCGCAATCCGCCTTCAATGTCGGCGTGATGTACGAGCGTGGATTCGTAGTCGAGCGCGATTCGACAAAGGCCATCGAGTGGTACCGCAAAGCGGTCGCGGCCAACGTGCCGATGGCCAAGCACAACCTCGCCCTGCTGCTGCGCGACGGAAAGGGCGCGCCGCGCAACAGCAAGGAAGCGGTCGAGCTGCTGCGTTCGGCTGCCCGCCAGGGGATGGCGGGGTCGATGTTCACACTTGGCGACATCTACGAACGCGGCGACGAGGGCCTCAAGGATCCGGCGATCGCGCTGGCCTGGTTCGCGATCGCGGCGGAGTTCGAGCGCCAGACCAACCGTGGTGGCGAGAGCGACCTCTCGAGGATGGCGAGCCAACGCGTCCAGGTCCTGCAGCGCATCCTGATGCCGGGCGAACTCGAGCGCGCTCAGCAGTTCGGCCAGGCCGAGTTCAAGCAGATCGTCGAAGCCCTGCAGCCGCCCAAACCCGCAGCGCCGCCGCCGCAACCGCCCGAATTGACGTCGCTGCCCAGACCCGCTTTTCCACCCCTGCCCCAGACGTCGCCTGGGGCGGAGCCTCCCGGCTGGCCCAAGACGCCGGCCGATCAGATCCGCGTGATCCAGCAGGCCCTGGTCGGTCTCAAGCTGCTGCGCGAGAAGCCCGACGGTGCACTGGGTCCGATGACACGCAATGCCATCCTCGCCTTCCAGCGCAGCGTGGCAATGCGCGAGACCGGCGAGCCGACCGTCGACGTGTTCGTGGCGCTGCAGAACGCAGTGAGGACCGAGGCGGCGAAACCCGAGCCCACGAAGGCGGATGCGCCACCGCCGTCGCCGGCCGCAGCTGCGGATCCGGGTCGTGACGTCTGGCCAAGCTCGAGCAAGGACCAGGTGAAGGCGATCCAGACCCTGCTGCGTGACCTCAATTTCTCGCGCGAGGCACCCGACGGTCTGCTGGGGCCAGCGACGCGGGCGGCCATCCGTGCCTATGAGCGTTCGCTCGGCATCGCCGAGAAAGGCGAGCCCACCAAGACGCTGTTCGACTCGCTGAAAGAAATGCGAGGTCTTACGGCGCCCGTGACCAAGTCGCAGTGACCGCCAGCGAAAGCCCCTAAACGAACCCGCCGACGTGTCGCCACCAGGTCGGCGGCAGCGTCGACGCGGCATGTCGCGCCAGCTCCGGCGAATCATAGAGGGCAAAGCAGGTCGCACCGCTGCCGCTCATCGCGCTGTGGCGCGCGCCCGTTCGGAGGAGTGCCTCGAGAACTTGTCCGACGATGGGCGCAAGCGAGACCGCCGCCGCCGTAAGATCATTGCCACGCTGGGCGAGGGTGCCGGCGAATTCCGCCAGATCCCGCCATGGTTGTGGCGCTTGCCGCGGTGCCGAGAACGCGCCGTGGCGCGCGGCAAAGACAGCGCGCGTGGACAAGGGCACGTCGGGATTGACCAGCAGGACGGCGCACCCGGGCATCGGCGGCGCCCAGCTCAGGCGCTCGCCGACGCCGGAGACGTAGGCGGCGCGGCCGGCCAGGCACATCGGCACGTCGGCGCCGAGGCTTGCGGCGAGGTCGAACAACTCCTCCTCGGGCATCGCCACCCGCCAAAGGTCCAGAAGCTCGCGCAACGCTGCGGCAGCATCGGCGGAGCCGCCGCCCAGACCCGCGGCGACGGGAACATGCTTGGTGAGACGGATCGCGGCGCGCGGCGCCACGCCGGCGCGGCCGGCCAGCAGGCGTGCCGCCTTCAGTACCAGATTGTCGCTTTCACCGGCCAATGCACCTGCGAGCGGACCTTGGAGATCGAGCGACAGCCGATCGTCAGCGAGCACTTCGACGTGGTCGGCCAGGTCGACGAAAGCCACCAGGGAATCGAGCAGATGATAGCCGTCGTCGCGGCGGCCGACGACGTTCAGCCAGAGATTGACCTTGGCGTGCGCCGGGCGCACCGAATCGATTCCGGATGGCTCGGCTCAGCCGCCCTGCTTGGCCTCGCTGGGCTTCTCGTAGACGGTCGGCTTGTCGTTGGCGGCGCTCAGCCCGTTCTCGAGTTTGTCCTTGATCATCGGCAGACGATCCTTGTCGGGCTTCTGGTTGAGCGCGCGCTCCCATTGGAAGCGCGCCTCGCGCTTGCGGCCGACATGCCAGTACGCATCGCCCAGGTGCTCGATGATGGTGGCGTCGTCGCCCTTCTGCTCGGCGGCGCGCTCCAGCCATTCCACGGCCTTGTCGTACTGGCCGAGACGATAGAAGGCCCAGCCCACCGAATCGGTGATGGCGCCGTCGTCGGGCCTGAGCTCGGTGGCCCGCTGCAGCATCTTCATGCCTTCTTCGAGATGCAGACCCTGGTCGATCCAGCTGTAGCCGAGATAGTTCAGCACATGTGGCTGTTCAGGCGAGAGCTCGAGCGCCTTCTTCATGTCGGCTTCGGCCTTCGGCCATTGCTTGGTGCGTTCGAGCACGATGCCGCGACCGAAGAACACCGACCAATGGCGTTCCTCCAGGTTGCGGATGCGCATGATCGCCGTGTCGTAGGCCTGGACCGCGTCGCTGTACTTCTCCTTGCTGCGCAGGAGATCGGCCAGGGTCAGGGCGGCGTCGATGCGATTGGGCTTCTCGGCGACCAGGGCCTTCAGACGGTTGACGGCCTGGTCGAACTTCTCCTGCTGGGCGTCGAGCGCGGCGGCCCTCAGCCGGGACTGCCAGTAGAGCGGCGAATTCGGACCGATCTTGCCCAGCGCCTCGATGGCCTTGGGGATCGTCTGGAACTGCTCGTAGAGGCCGGCGATCATCAGCCAGGTGAAGTCGTGCTCCGGCTTCAGGCTGGCGGCGAGCTGGTAGAAGATCAGTGCGAGGTCGGCACGCGGGTTGCGCTGATCAGTCGCCAGGATGCCGCCGATATCGAACAGGATCTCGGCGATGCCCGAAGCCGGCGTCGGTTGCGGCGGGATCGGCGCGTTGGGCGCGAGCAGCCCGTCCATCACCACGGCGTCGCTGTACTTCTCGCCGTAGGTCTGCAGCATCTCGCGCGCTTCCGCCGCCTTGCCGAGCCGCATGAGGCCCTGGGCGACGGCCACGGTCGTGCGCAGGCCGTTCTTGTCGAGCGACATGGCGCGACGATACTTCTCCTCGGCGGCGGCCTTGTCGCCGGCCATCTCGTCCATCTGCGCCTCGATCACCAGCGCGGGCGCTTCGGCCCGTTCGCCGCCGGCAGGTCTCAGCTTGGCGATACGGGCGCGCGCGGCGCCATAGTCCTTGTCGCCGGCCCTCAGCCAGGCGAGCACGTACTCGCGCAGCGGGCCGAGCTGGTTGTCGCCCCCGATGCGGCCGATCTGCTGTTCGGCTGTGCGATACTCGCCCTTCTTGATCGCCTGAACGGCGAGCAGGAGGTTGGCCAGGCCGTCGCCCGGACGCACCGCCAGGATCTGCGGCGCGAGCTGGGCAGCCTGGTCGAGGCGCCCGGCATACATACGCAGCCGGAACGCCGCGTAGACCAGCTCGGGATCGTTCCCAGCCTGACCGAGCGCCAGGTCGATCTGATCGGCAGCCGAATCGTAGTCGTGGTCCTGCTCGGCGACGCGGGCGGCGAGATAGCGGCCGCTCAGCGTGATCGCCGACAGCTGCAGGCCGCGCGGCGGCTGGGCCTGGCGTTGGGCGGGCGGCTTGGGTTGCGTGGCGCCTGACGGAGCCTGCTGGGCCTTGCCGGTCGCGGGGATCGAGAAGAGCAGCGCTGCCGACAGCAGCGCAAGATGTGTTCGTCGCATGCAGCTCACATGTTGGGATAGTTGGGACCGCCGCCACCTTCGGGCACGGTCCAGTCGATGTTCTGCGCAGGGTCTTTGATGTCGCAGGTTTTGCAGTGGACGCAGTTCTGCGCGTTGATCTGGAAGCGCGGCTGGCCGTTGTCGGACGTCACCACCTCGTAAACGCCAGCCGGACAGTAGCGTTGCGCGGGCTCGGCATAGAGCGGCAGGTTGACGGCGATCGGGATCGAGGGGTCGCGCAGCTTGAGATGGACGGGTTGATCCTCCTCGTGATTGGTGTTCGACAGGAACACCGAGGAGAGTTTGTCGAACGAGATCACGCCGTCGGGCTTGGGATACTGGATGGGCTGGAACTCGGCGGCGGGCCGCAGGGATTCGTGATCAGCCTTGCGATGGCGCATCGTCCAAGGCACGCGGATGCCGAGATCGTGCAGCCACATGTCCATGCCGCCGTAAAGCGTGCCCAGCGTGGTGCCCCACTGCAGCGCGGGCTTCACGTTGCGCACCTTCTCGAGATCCTTCCAGATCCACGATGCCTTGACCTTGACTGGATAGGCGATCAGCTCGTCGCCGCCGGTCTTGCCCCCGGCCAGTGCCTCGAACGCAGCCTCGGCCGCCAGCATGCCGCTCTTGATGGCATTGTGGCTGCCCTTGATGCGCGGCAGGTTCACGAAGCCCGCCGAGCAGCCGAGCAGCGCGCCGCCGGGGAAGGTGAGCTTGGGCACCGACTGCACGCCGCCTTCGTTGATGGCGCGCGATCCGTAGGCCAGCCGCTTGCCGCCCTGCAGGTACTTGGCGACGTCCGGATGGGTCTTGAAGCGCTGGAACTCGTCGAACGGCGAGAGGTACGGATTCTCGTACTCGAGATGGACCACGAAGCCGATGGCAACGAGGTTGTCGCCGAAATGGTACATGAACGAGCCGCCGTGGCTGCCGGTCTCGCTGAGCGGCCAGCCCTGCGAGTGGACGACCAGGCCCTTCTTGAATCGGGTCGGATCGACCTGCCACAGCTCCTTCAGCCCGATGCCGAACTTCTGCGGATCCACACCGGCACGCAGGTCGAACTTGGCCATCAGCTGCTTGGCCAGCGACCCGCGCACGCCTTCGGCGATCAGCGTGTACTTGGCGTGCAGCTCCATGCCCGGCGTGTAGCTGTCCTTGTGCTTGCCGTCCTTGCCGATGCCCATGTCGCCGGTGGCGACGCCCTTCACCGAACCGTCCTCGTTGTAGAGCACCTCGGCGCCGGCAAAGCCCGGATAGATCTCCACGCCCAGCGCCTCGGCCTGCTGGCCGAGCCAGCGGACGACGTCGCCCAGGCTGACGATGTAGTTGCCGTGATTGTTCATCAGCGGCGGCATCAGGAAATTGGGAAAGCGATACGAGCGGCCCTTGGTCAGGAACAGGAACTGGTCGTCGGTGACCTGGGTCTCGAGCGGCGCGCCCTTCTCCTTCCAGTCGGGGATCAGCTCGTTGAGGCCGATCGGATCGACCACTGCGCCCGACAGGATATGGGCGCCGAGTTCGGAGCCCTTCTCGATCACGCAGACGGAGACTTCGTGGTTGCGCTCGGCGGCAAGTTGCTTGAGCCGGATCGCCGCCGCCAGCCCGGCCGGGCCGCCGCCGACAACCAGCACGTCATATTCCATCGACTCGCGCGCCATTCTTGTCTCGCTCTGCAGTGCCTTTTCAACATGGACGCGCCGCCGCCGGGCGACGATCCTTCGGCTGTAGATAGCCTGTTGGGGGCCGGATCGCCACCCAGCGAAAAGGGGAATTCCCGTGGCAGAGCTGACTGGAATCGAAAGCAATATCTTCACCGCCAGTGATTTCCGGCTGGAAAGCGGGCAATCCCTGCCCGTGCTGGAGCTCGCCTACGAGACCTACGGCACTCTGTCGCCGCAGCGCGACAATGCGATCCTGGTCGTGCACGGCTACACATCGAGCCATCACGCCGCGGGCCGCAATGCGCCAGGCAAGCAAGGACGCGGCGTCAGCGAGGGCGCGGTCGGCTGGTTCGATGGCCTGATCGGGCCCGGCAAGGCGGTCGATACCAACCGCTATTTCGTGGTGTCGGTGAACGCCTTGGGATCGGCCCACGGCAGCACAGGTCCCAACTGCAAGGACCCTCGCACCGGCAAGCCCTACGGACCGACCTTTCCCGAGATCACCATGCGCGACGTCGTGGCGGCCGAGAAGCTTTTGGTCGATTCACTCGGGCTCACGGGTCTGGTTGCGGTCATCGGTCCGTCGATGGGCGGTTTCCAGTCGTTCCAATGGGCTGCTTCCTACCCTGGCTTCATGAAGGCGATCGTTCCGTCGGTGACGGCGCCGCGTTCGCCGGGTGGGCTCGACCGGCTGACGGCGCTGCAGAAGCGCCTGGCCAGCGATCCCAACTGGAACGGCGGCTGGTATTACGACAATGGCGGCATCGCCCGCACGCTCGAGGATATTCGATTCGAGACGCTGATGAACTACGGACAGAATGAGATCCTGGCCGAGACCATGCCCGATGCCAAAGCACGCGAGGCGACGATCCGCGCCAATGCCAAGGCGTGGTCGCAAATCTATGACGGTCATTCGATGGTGGTGCTGCGCCGCGCGATCGGCAGCTTCGACATTACGGCCGACTATGACCGGCTCAGGGACGTCAAAGTGCTCTATGTGCAGTCGCCGTCCGACACGCTCTTCGACATCGCGCTCAGCCCCGGATACGTGAGCGACATGCGCAGGAAAGGCATCGACGTCACCTATGTTGAACTGCCGACCAACAAAGGCCACATGGCAAGCCACGCCGACGCCGCGTTGTGGGCGCCGATCCTGGGTGCTTTCCTCAAACGCCTGCCATGAGCCAGACGCTCGCCCGCGAAGATATCGAATCGCTGCTCCGTTGGTACGTCGATCAGGGGATCGATGAGGCGATCGGCGAGGCTGCGATCAATCGTTTCGCAGCACCGCCACCACAGGCGCTTCCTCTGCCGGCGCTGCCACCTGCGCCGGTCGCGCCGACGCCGATCCGGCCTCTGCCCGCGGCACCTGCTCCGCCTCGCGGCCCCGTGCCCATCGAATCGCCGCAACTCGTCGAGGACGCGCGCGCCCTGGCGCAACGCTGCAACAACGTCGAAGAACTCGAAGCTGCGGTCCGCGCCTTCGAAGGATGCGCACTCAAGCGCACGGCAAAGAACACCGTGTTCGCCGATGGCGTCCCCGGCTCGCCGGTGATGATCGTCGGCGAAGCGCCGGGCGCCGACGAGGACCGCCTGGGCAAGCCGTTCGTCGGCGTGAGCGGCCAGCTCATGGACCGCATGTTCGAGGCCATCGGCATGAGCCGCGAACGCGATCTCTACATCACCAACATCCTGTTCTGGCGGCCGCCCGGCAACCGCACGCCGACGGTCGCCGAGCAGGCGGTCTGCATGGCCTTCACGCGTCGTCATATCGAGCTCGCGCGGCCCAAGGTGCTGGTCCTGGCCGGCGGCACGGCGGCCAAGTCAGTGCTCGACACGACCGAAGGCATCATGCGGCTGCGCGGCAAGTGGGCCAGCCTCGGCCTCGATGACGGCAGGGCCGTCCCCACCTTGCCGACCTTTCATCCTGCCTACCTCTTGCGCACGCCCGCCAGCAAACGGCAGAGCTGGCTGGACTTGCTGTCACTCGACAGGAAGCTGCGCGAACTCGGCATCCGATGACGCAACGCACCGGCGGATGCATGTGCGGCGCCGTACGCTTCGAGACGACGGGCGAGCCGTCGCGCGTGACCATCTGCCATTGCACCTGGTGCCAGCGCCGCACCGGTACGGCCTTTGCGACGGAGGTCGTGTTCGCGCGCGAGCAGGTCGAAATCGCCGGCACGGAGGTCGGCCGCTACCGGCACGTCTCCGACGAATCCGGAAGATGGCTGGATGTCGAATTCTGCCGGCGCTGCGGCGCGAATCTCGGCTTCACGCTGGAAGCAGTTGCCGGCGTGCGTACGCTGCCGGCCGGTGCATTCGACGATCCGACCTGGATCACGGCGGACCGCTACAAGGTCCGCCACGTCTTCCTGCAATCGCGGCGAGAGTGGTCGGACCTCTCGCCCCATGTCGAGCAGTACGAGCGGCACTTCCGCTCGTAGCTCCTTTTCTCCCGGACAGCCGGCCAAGGCCGGCGGTCAGGCGATCAGTCGGCCGCCCTGGCCAGCGGCTCGGGATCCAGCGCCTCCAGTACCTTCGGCGGCGACATGGGCAGGCTGTAGAGCCGCAGCCCGAGGGCGCCATGGATGGCATTGGCGACTGCGGCCATCACCGGAACCAGCGGCACCTCGCCGACGCCACGCACGCCCTGCGGGTGCTTCGGGTTGGGGACTTCGATCATGACGGCGTCGAGCATCGGCAGGTCGGACATCACCGGCATGCGATAGTCGAGGAAGCCGGCGTTATCGAGCCTGCCGTCCTTGGTGTAGATGTACTCCTCGCTCAGCGCCCAGCCGATGCCCTGGGCGACGCCGCCCTGGATCTGGCCCTCGCAGTAGTCGGGATGGATGGCGCGACCGACATCCTGGAAGGCGGTGTAGCGCGTGACCCAGGCACGGCCCGTTGCAGGGTCGACCTCGACGTCGCAGATATGCGTGCTGAAGCCGCCCTCGGCGCCCGCGGTGTTGCTCGACGAGCCGGCCCCGATCGGACCGCCCGTCTCGCTCGCCCTGGCGGCGATCTGGGCGAGCGACAGCGGCTCGAACTTGCCGGCATTGTCGCCGGCCGGACGGGCGAAGCCGTTGTCCCAGGTGACTGCGTCGGGCTCGATCTTCCAGATCTTGGCCGCACGCTCGCACAGCGTCTTGATGACCTTCTCCGCGGACTGCGTGACCACCATCGCCGAGGCGAAGGTGACGCGGCTGCCGCCGGTCAGGTTGGAGAAGCCGATGCTGCTGGTGTCGCCGATCAGCACCTGGATCTTGCTGTGGTCGATGCCCAGCAGTTCGGCAGCGATGTTGGCCGTCGAGGCACGCGAGCCGCCGATATCGGGATGGCCGGTCATCACCACGACCGAGCCGTCCTCGTTGATGCGCATCTCGGCGCTCGATTCGCCACCGGCGTTGAACCAGTAGCCGCTCGCCACGCCACGGCCCTGGTTGGGACCGAGCGGCGCCTTGTAGTGCGGATGATCGAGCGCCTGTCTCACGGTCTCCTGATAGCCCATGACCGGATAGACCGGCCCGTGCACTGCCTTCGTACCCTGCTTGGCAGAGTTCTTCAGACGCAGCTCGAGCGGATCCATCCCGAGCTTCTCGGCCAGCTCGTCGAGCACGCATTCGACGGCGTAGGCGCCGATCGGCGCGCCCGGGGCGCGGTAAGCGGCGACCTTGGAGCGGTTGGAGACGACGTCGTATCCGAACGTATGGGCGTTCGGGATGTCATAGGGGCCGAAGGCGCAGCCGGCCGCGCCGCGGATCGGCGAGCCGGGGAACGCACCGGCCTGCAGCCAGTAGGTACCCTGGCCGGCGACGATCGTGCCGTCCTTCTTGGCGCCGATCTTGACCTTGCTCATCGAGCCCGAGGTCGGGCCGGAGGCGCGGAACACCTCTTCGCGCGACATCACCATCTTGACCGGCCGGCCCGACATCCTGGCCAGCACCAGGGCCACCGGCTCGAGGTAGACGATGGTCTTGCCGCCAAAGCCGCCGCCGATTTCGGCGGGGATGGCGCGGATGTCGCTCTGCTGCATGCCGGTCAGCAGCGCCGACATGGCGCGGACCATGAACTGGCCTTGGCTCGAGCTCCAGATCGTGGCCTTGCCGTCGACGACGCTGACCAGGCAGGCATGTGGCTCGATATAGCCCTGGTGCACCGCCTCGGTCTCGAAGCTGCGCTCGACGATGACGTCGGCTTCCTTGAAGCCCGCTTCGATGTCGCCCTTCTTGTGCTCGAGAGTGCCCGCGATGTTGGAGGGTTTGCCCTCGAACTTGACATGGTCGTGGAGCGGCGCCGCGTCGGGCTTCATCGCGTCCTTGACGCTGATCGCCCAAGGCAGGACCTCATAGTCGACCTTTATAAGCTTCAGGGCTTCGGCGGCGACCGTCTGCGAGATCGCGGCGACGGCGGCGACGGGATGGCCATGGAACAGCGCCTTCTCGCGCGCCATGACGTTGCGGCACATCCAGCGCATGTCCTGGATGCCCAGCATCACCGGACCCTTGTCGATCGGGAAATCGACGATGTCCTTGGACGTCATGACGGCCATGACGCCGGGCAGCTTCTCGGCCTTCGAGGTGTCGATCGACTTGATGCGGGCGTGTGGATGCGGGCTGCGCAGCACCTTGCCCCAGATCATGCCGGGCATGGTGGTGTCGGCCGCGTAGGCCGCCCGTCCGGTCACCTTGTCGGCGCCGTCGGGCCGGGGAGTACGCTTGCCAATCCACTTGTTGTCGGGGTTGTCGTTGGTCATGACCGTTCGTCCTCAAAATGGCCGGTGAACGAGGAAATTCGCCCCTTGATCAGAACGGGTTACGACCGCCGGATCAAGCGCGATGTGGCCCTAGAGTTTCTTCCTGAGGAAGAACTTCTGGTGACCTTCGGGATAGTCGTCGAGGATCCCGAACACCTCGTAGCCCCGCTGCTCGTAGAACGGCCGTGCCTGGAAGGAATGGGTGTCGAGCTGGACCGAATGGCAGCCGCGCTCGCGGGCATAGGCTTCCGCCTGGTCCATGAGCCTGGTCGCCCAGCGCCGGCCGCGCACCGCCTCGTCGATCCAGAGGTACGAAATGTGCAGCCAGCCGCCCCAGACGCTGCCCAGAAGGCCGCCCAGGACCTCGGCGCGCTCGTTCTTCAGGAAATAGTGGACGGCGTAGTAGGCCGAAAGGCCGGTGGCGCCGACATTGAAGAAGTCAAGGTGGTCACGCACGAACTGGGCATGCGTGCCCGCCTGGTCGAAGACGATCGTCAGGTCATCTGCCGGCTTCAAGAGGCGCCTCGCGTTTCGCCTCCTTTAGCCTGCCGATCGCTTCCCGAACAGGCCCATCCAGGCCCGCGCCGCCGGCCCGCCAGTGAGCGACGATGTTCTGTTTCATGTGCGGGTCCCAGAACTTCTCCAGATGGTCGGCGATCCCCGCGACGGCGTCGCCGCCGCGCTGCGGCACGAAGAACTTGCCGATCTGGTTGGCCATCATCACCAACCTGTCGAGCGTCGAGGACATGGCCTACTCCGCCGCCACCTTGGCGATCCGCCTGCTGTGCGCCGCCTGCTCGTTGTATTCGCGCTGCCACTCGCTGGGTCCGTTGGACGGCGAGACCTGAACGGCCGTGACCTTGTACTCCGGGCAATTCGTCGCCCAATCCGAGAAGTCGGTTGTGATGACGTTGGCCTGCGTCCCGGGATGGTGGAAGGTCGTATAGACGACGCCGGGCGCCACGCGATCGGTGATCTTCGCGCGCAACGTCGTGCCGCCGGCCCGGCTGTCGAGCCTCACCCAGTCGCCGGCGCGCACGCCGCGCTCCTCGGCGTCGTGCGGGTGGATCTCCAGCACATCCTCCTCGTGCCACACGACGTTGTCGGTGCGGCGCGTCTGGGCCCCGACATTGTACTGGCTGAGGATGCGGCCGGTGGTGAGAAGAAGCGGGAAGCGCGGGCCGACCTTCTCGTCGGTCGGCACGTACTCGGTGATCATGAAGTTGCCCTTGCCGCGGGCGAAGCCGCCGATGTGCATCACCGGCGTGCCGAGCGGCGCTTTCTCGTTGCACGGCCATTGGACCGAGCCGACCTCGTCGAGAAGCTCGTAGGAGACGCCGGTGAAGGAGGGCGTGAGCCGTGCGATCTCGTCCATGACCTCGGACGGATGCTTGTAGGACATCTCGAAGCCCATGGCTTTGGCGATGGCTAGGGTGATCTCCCAGTCGGCCATGCCGTTCCTGGGCGACATCACCTTGCGCACGCGATTGATGCGGCGCTCGGCGTTGGTGAAGGTGCCGTCCTTCTCGAGAAAGGTCGAGCCGGGCAGGAAGACATGGGCGTAGTTCGCCGTCTCGTTGAGGAACAGGTCCTGGACGACGACGCATTCCATCGCCGCCAGCGCCGCCTTGACGTGCTTGGTATTGGGATCGGACTGCAGGATGTCCTCACCCTGCACGTAGATGCCCTTGAAGGTGCCGTCGAGTGCCGCATCGAACATGTTGGGGATGCGCAGGCCGGGCTCGGCATCGAGCGGCCGGCCCCACAATTTCTCGAACATGGTGCGCGTAGCGTCGTCGGATATGTGCCGGTAGCCCGACAACTCGTGCGGGAACGAACCCATGTCGCAGGCGCCCTGGACATTGTTCTGGCCGCGCAGCGGGTTCACGCCGACGCCCTCGCGGCCGAGATTTCCGGTCGCCATGGCGAGGTTGGCAAGCGCCATCACCGCCGTCGTGCCCTGGCTGTGCTCGGTGACGCCGAGCCCGTAGTAGATCGCGCTGTTCCTGCCCGAGGCGTAGAGCCGAGCGGCACCGCGGATGGCCTCGGCGGAGACACCGGTCATCAAGCCGACCGTCTCGGGACTGTTCTGTGGCTCGGACACGAATGTCGCCCAATGCTCGAACGCATCGAGATCGCAGAAATCACGGACGAAACGCTCGTTCACCAGGCCTTCGGTGACGATGACGTGAGCGATCGCATTCAGCATCGCGGCATTGGTGCCTGGACGCAGCGGCAGGTGGTACTGGGCCTCGATGTGTGGCGTGCGCACAAGGTCGATGCGGCGCGGATCGATGATGATCAGCTTGGCGCCCTGACGGAGGCGCTTCTTCATGCGCGAGGCAAACACCGGATGCGCGTCAGTCGGGTTGGCGCCGATGATCAGGACGACGTCGGTATGCTCGACCGAGTCGAAATCCTGGGTGCCGGCGGAAGTGCCGAAGGCGGTCCGCAGGCCATAGCCGGTCGGTGAATGACAGACGCGGGCGCAGGTATCGACGTTGTTGTTGCCGAACCCGCCACGCACCAACTTCTGGACGAGATAGGTCTCCTCGTTGGTGCAGCGCGACGAGGTGATGCCGCCGATCGCCAGCCTTCCGTGCTTGGCCTGCAGGCGCTTGAACTCCGAGGCGACCCGATCGATGGCGACCTCCCAGCTCACCTCACGCCACGGCTGGTCGATGGTCTCGCGGATCATCGGCTTCAGGATGCGCTCGCGATGATTCGCGTAACCCCAGGCGAACCGGCCTTTGACGCAGGAGTGTCCGCGATTGGCCTTGCCGTCCTTGTAGGGGACCATGCGCACCAGCTCTTCGCCACGCATCTCGGCCTTGAAGCTGCAGCCGACGCCGCAATAGGCGCAGGTCGTAACCACCGAATGCTCGGGCTGGCCGATCTCGATAAGGCTCTTTTCGGAAAGCGTCGCGGTCGGGCAGGCCTGCACGCAGGCGCCACAGGACACACACTCCGAATCGACAAACGGCTCGGCCACGCCGGCCGAAACCTTCGAATCGAAGCCGCGGCCCTGGATGGTTAGCGCGAAGGTGCCCTGCACCTCCTCGCAGGCGCGCACGCAGCGCGAACAGACGATGCACTTGGACGGATCGAAGGTGAAATACGGGTTCGATTCGTCCTTTTCCTGCCTGGTGTGGTTCTCGCCGTCGTAGCCGTAGCGCACGTCACGCAGGCCGACGGCGCCCGCCATGTCCTGCAATTCACAGTCACCGTTGGCGGCGCAGGTCAGGCAGTCGAGCGGATGGTCGGAGATATAGAGCTCCATCACGCCCTTGCGGATCTGCTTCAGCCGCTCGGTCTGGGTCGACACCACCATACCGGCAGCGACCGGCGTGGTGCACGAGGCGGGCGTGCCGGGACGGCCCTGGATCTCGACGAGGCAGAGGCGGCAGGAACCGAAGGCATCGACCGAATCGGTGGCGCAGAGCTTGGGCACCTGCGTGCCGATGTCCATCGCTGCGCGCATGATCGACGTGCCGGCGGGCACCGTGACCGGCTGGCCGTCGATGGTGAGCGTCACCGTCTCGGACGACCTGCTGGCCGGCGTGCCGTAATCGGCCTCGTGAACGAGAGACATGGCCTGCTCCTACTCCGCCGCAGCCCTGACAGGCGGGCGATCGAAATCCTCGGGGAAATGCCGGATGGCGCTCATCACCGGATACGGCGTGAAGCCGCCAAGGGCGCACAGCGAGCCGAACTTCAGCGTCTGGCAGAGGTCGGTGATCAGCGCGAGATTGGCCTCGACGCGCTCACCGCGGATGATCTTGTCCATGGTCTCGGTGCCACGCACCGCGCCGATGCGACAGGGGGTGCACTTGCCGCACGATTCGATGGCGCAGAATTCAAGCGCGAAGCGCGCCTGGTGCGCCATGTCGACCGTGTCGTCGAACACCACGACGCCACCGTGGCCGATCAGACCGTCAAGCGCGGCGAAGGCTTCGTAGTCGAACGGCGTGTCGAACAGCTTGCGCGGAAAGTATGCGCCGAGCGGTCCGCCGACCTGCACGGCGCGCGCCGGCCGGCCGCTTCGCGTGCCGCCGCCGATATCCTCGACGATTTCGCCCAGTGTCAAGCCGAACGCCGCCTCGAAAAGACCGCCATGCTTGACGTTACCGGCAAGCTGGATCGGCATGGTGCCGCGCGAGCGGCCCATGCCCAGCGCCGCATAGCGCTCGGCGCCGTCGGCCAGGACGAACGGGACCGTGGCGAGCGAGATCAGGTTGTTGATGACCGTGGGTTTGCCGAACAGGCCCTTGTGCGCCGGCAACGGCGGTTTGGCCCGCACCTGGCCGCGCTTGCCTTCGAGGCTTTCCAGCAGCGAGGTCTCCTCGCCGCAGACATAGGCACCGGCACCGACGCGCACCTCGAGGTCGAATTTCGCCTCCGCCCCCAGCAGGCCCTCGCGCTCGGCCAGCACGATCGCCCGCTCCATCACGCGGATGGCATCGGGATACTCCGAGCGGATGTAGATGTAGCCCTTGGTGGCGCCGACCGCGAAGCCGGCGATCGCCATGCCTTCGATCAGCACGAAGGGATCGCCCTCCAGGATCATGCGATCGGCGTAGGTGCCCGAATCGCCTTCGTCGGCATTGCAGACGATGTACTTACGGTCGGCCGCGGTCTCGGCCACGGTCTTCCACTTGATGCCGGTGGGAAACCCCGCGCCGCCGCGGCCGCGCAGTCCCGACTTGGTGACTTCTTCGACGGTCGCCGCAGGGCCGAGACTCCGCGCCCGCTCCAGGCCACGCCAGCCGCCGTGGGCGCGATAGTCGGCCAGCGACAGCGGATCGACGATGCCACAGCGCGCGAAGGTGATGCGCGTCTGACGCTTGAGGAAGGGGATCTCCTCGGGCCGACCGACGCACAGCGGATGGGATGCGGCTGGCAAGCCATCGGCGAACAGGCTCGCGATGTCCTTCACCGCCACCGGCCCGAAGCCAATGCGGCCGCCCGGCGTCTCGATCTCCACGAGGGGTTCCAGCCAGAACAGGCCGCGCGAGCCGGTGCGGACCATCTCAACCGACAGGCCTTTGCGCTTCGTCTGCTCGATGATCGCCAAGGCGACCTTGTCGGCGCCGACGGCGCGGGCCGCGGCGTCACGCGGCACGAAGATGCGCGTCGTCATCGACCGACCTCGCGCGCGATATCATCGATCGAACCGGCGGTCAGTCGCCCGATGGGCTCGCCGTCGAGCATGGCGGATGGGCCCGAGGCACAAAGACCCAGGCAGTAGGTGGCCTCGATTGTGAGTCGACCGTCGGGCGTGGTGCCGCCCCACTCGACGCCGAAGCGATCGAGGAACTGCCTCGCCAGTCGTTCGCCATCGACCGATTGGCAAGCCTCGGCTCGGCAAAGTTTCAGCACATGGCGGCCGGCCGGCCTGTCGCGAAAGTCGTGGTAGAACGAGACGACGCCGTGAACTTCCGCGCGGGTGAGATTGAGCGCGTGGGCGATGACGGGCACTGCCGGCGCCGGTACGTGGCCGAACGCGGCTTGAATCTCGTGCAGGATGGGCAGCAGCGCGCCCTCGCGATTCGCGTGGCGGCGGACGATGTCGTTGGCCTGCGCTTCATTCCACGCCGCCATGCCCAAGCACTCCATATAGCTTCCGGCCGGACACTCCGACCATTGCCGCTCAGCTAATGAGCCGTGCCCCGGCCATAAGCAATAAAGCTGACAAGTGGTGCAATAGAACAAATCTATCGATTGGGCGCTTTATCCCAACGAAAGCCTATAGTTGGATACAATATATGGTGGCTAGGTAACGGCGAGGCCACTAATGGTGCGGTCAGTTGATCTTCGAAGCCAAATGGCTGGCTTCGGCAACAAGAGCCGACACCAAAGGTGTCATGGGCTCTCGCGGCGGCACGACCAGGCCGATCTGATGGACGGCCTCGGGCTCGACGATCGGGATCGAGCGCAGCCGTTCGGTAAGGCCGAGCGTGCTGGCGAGCTTCTCGGGCATGACGCTGGCCCAGCGGCCGGTACGCACGTGCGAGAACAGCACGATCATGGAGTTGGACTCGAGCGTCGGCTCGGGCCGGCTGCCGGCGGCGTGCAACAGGCTGTCGATGATGCGCCGGTTCTGCATGTCCGGTGTCAGCAGGCAAAGCGGAATGCGTCCGACTTCGGCCCAGGTGACCTGGTCGCGCTCGCCAAGCGGGCTGTCGGCCGAGGTCAGCAGGCGATACTGCTCGAGATAGAGCGGCACGGCGCGCATGCGACCCAGCGGCTCGTTGTCGATGTAGGTCAGGCCGGCATCGACCTCGAGGTTCTCCAGCATCGACAGGACGTCGCTCGACGTCCGCGACAGGATCGTGAATTTCACGTTCGGATGCTTGGCGCGATAAGGCGTGGTCAGAGCCGAGACCATGGCGAGCGCGGTCGGGATCGCGGCGATCTTGAGGTGACCGCTCAACCCCTGTTTGAGGGTGCGCAATTCCTGCCTCATGGCCCGCGTATCGGCCACGATGGTGCGCGCCCAGTCGAGCACGCGCTCGCCCTCGGCGGTGAAGCCGAGGAAGCGCGACGTGCGCTGCACAAGCATTACGCCCAGCGTGTCCTCAAGTTGCTTGATACCTGCGGAAAAAGTCGGCTGCGTCACACCGCACTGCTCGGCGGCCTTGCCGAAATTCTTTTCCCGCGCCAACGCGATGAGGAACTCGAGCTTGTCGATCATTGGCGCGTCGGTGCTCGACCCGTCATCGGGATCATTGTAAGGTTTTGACAGAACTAGCACAAATAAGTGCTTCGGGAGGAAATAAACCCATGACTCACACGCTCCGCAGGCGGACGCTTGCTGTTGCCATGACGGCATTGGCGGCTGGCCTCTGCGTCGGACCGGCAAACGCCTGGGAACCGACGCGCAACGTCGAATTCATCGTACCCGCGGGCACCGGCGGCGGCGCCGATCAGATGGCGCGCATGATCCAGGGCATCATCACCAAGCACAACCTGATGAAGCAGAGCGTGGTGGTGGTGAACAAGGCTGGCGGCGCCGGCGGCGAAGGCTTCCTCGACATCAAGAACTCCAAGGGCAATCCGAACAAGCTCGTCATCACCTTGTCGAACCTGTTCACCACGCCGCTTGCGACCGGCATCCCCTTCTCGTGGAAGGACATGACGCCGGTGGCGATGTTGGCGCTCGACGAATTCGTGCTGTGGGTCAATGCCGATTCGCCCTACAAGACGGTCGCCGAGCTGATCGCCGCGATGAAGGCCGCTCCATCTGGCCAGTTCAAGATGGGAGGCACGGGTTCCAAGCAGGAAGACCAGATCATCACCGTCGCCCTCGAGAAGGCGACCGGCACCAAGATCACCTATGTACCATACAAGGGCGGCGGCGAAGTCGCCGTCCAGCTCGTCGGCAAGCATGTCGACATGACGGTCAACAATCCGATCGAGGCAGTGGCGCAGTGGCGCGGCGGCAAGGTTCGCCCGCTTTGTGTCTTCGACAGCAAGCCGCTCAGCGGCAAGGAGAAGATCGCCGGCGACCTGTCATGGTCCAGCATCCCGACCTGCAAGAGCCAAGGTCTCGACATCGAGTATCTCATGCTGCGCGGCATCTTCATGGCGGCGAACGCACCCAAGGATGCGGTCGACTACTATGTCGAGCTGTTCAAGAAGGTGCGGGCCACTCCGGAGTGGGCACAGCTCATGGCCGACGGTGCCTTCAACCAGTCCTTCATGACCGGCGCCGAATACACGAAGTGGGTCGAGGCCGAGGAGAAGCGCCATCGTGATCTGATGAAGGAAGCCGGATTCCTCGCCACCAATTGATCACTGATCTTACCATCCATATCCACGTTTGCCGGGGGCGACGCTCCCGGCATTCTTATGCCCGCCGTCGCGGGGCAATAGGGGCCACTCATGTCCGATTCCCCGAATGACTCGTCTTCCGCCGGCCCTCGCCAGCATCATGTCGAGATGGGCGTTGCCGCCTTCATGGCGCTGCTGGGTGGCATCGCCGTCATCGGGAGCCTGCGCGTAGGGACGGGCTGGGGCGCCGAGGGGCCAAAGTCCGGATTCTTCCCCTTTTGGATCGGGCTTATCGTGATTGGCGCCAGCGTCCTCAACCTGGTGCGCGCCTATACCCATGGCAGTCGCAAGCTGTTCGCGAGCTGGGTCCAGATCGCCCAGGTCCTGAAGGTGGTGCTGCCGCTCACCGTCTATGTTGGCGCGATCCCGTGGCTGGGTATCTACCTTGCATCGGCGCTGCTGATCGGCGGTTTCATGCGGTGGATCGGCCGCTACGGCTGGCCGCTCATCCTGGCGATCAGCATCGGCCTGCCGGTGATCACCTACATCACTTTCGAAATGTGGTTCCTCGTGCCGCTCCCCAAGGGGCCGCTCGAGGAGCTGCTCGGTCTCTAGGTCGGGCAGGAAGGGGATCGGGAAGCGATGGAAGGCATTGGCGACTTGATGACGGGCTTCGCCGTCGTCCTCAGTTGGCAGAACGTCCTCTACATGGTGATCGGCATCGTGTTGGGCGTGATCATCGGTGTGCTACCCGGACTGGGCGGCGCCAATGGCGTCGCCATCCTGCTGCCGCTCACCTTCAGCATGTCGCCGACGTCGGCGATCATCCTGTTGTCCTGCATCTACTGGGGTGCGCTGTTCGGTGGCGCCATCACCTCCATCCTGTTCAACATCCCGGGCGAGCCATGGTCCGTCGCCACCACGTTCGACGGACATCCGATGGCGCAGAACGGCAAGGCCGGCGAGGCGCTGACGGCGGCCTTCACCTCCTCCTTCGTCGGCGCCCTGTTCGCGGTCATCGTCATCACCCTGGCGGCGCCGCTGGTGGCGAGCTTTGCCCTGCAGTTCGGGCCGGCCGAGAAGTTCTCGGTGTTCTTCCTGGCCTTCTGCAGCTTCGTCGGCATGGGCAAGGAGCCGCCGACGAAGACCATTGCGGCGATGATGCTGGGCTTCGTGCTCGCCGCCGTCGGCACCGACACGGTGACTGGCCAGCTCCGCCTGACCTTCGGCTCGACCGAGCTTTTGAGCGGCTTCGACTTCCTGATCGCCGTGATCGGCCTGTTCGGCATCGGCGAGATCCTGCTGACCATGGAGGAAGGCCTGTCCTTCAAGGGCAAGGCGGCCAGCATCAACCCCACCGTGGTGTGGCAGACCTGGAAGGAGCTGCCGCGCTACTGGCTGACCTCGCTGCGCTCGTGCCTGATCGGCTGCTGGATGGGCATCACGCCGGCTGGCGCCACACCGGCGTCCTTCATGAGCTACGGCATCGCCAAACGGGCCTCGCGCAAGGGCGACAAGTTCGGCCAGGGTGAGATCGAGGGCGTGGTGGCGCCCGAAACGGCGGCGCATGCCGCCGGCACTTCGGCGCTGCTTCCCATGCTGTCGCTCGGCGTGCCCGGCTCGCCCACCGCCGCCGTACTGCTGGGCGGCCTCCTGATCTGGGGCCTGCAGCCCGGTCCGTTGCTGTTCGTCGAACAGAAGGATTTCGTCTGGGGCCTGATCGCCAGCATGTATCTCGGCAACATCGTCGGCCTCATCATCGTGCTGACAATGGTGCCGTTCTTCGCCGCGATCCTGCGCGTGCCGTTCAGCATCATCGCCCCGATCATCCTGGTGATCTGCGCCATCGGCGCCTACACGGTCCACAACAACACGTTCGACGTGGTGATGATGCTGGTGTTCGGCGTCGCCGGTTACTTCCTGAAGAAGTGCAACTATCCGCTGGCGCCGCTGGTGCTTGCGATCGTGCTGGGCGACAAGGCCGAGGAATCCTTCCGCCAGTCGCTGCTGATTTCCCAAGGTGGGCTGGGGGTGTTCTTCTCCAACGGCCTGGTCAGCACGATCATGGTCCTGGGGCTGGTCGCGCTGTTCTGGCCGGCGCTGTCGAACCTGTACGGGCGGCTGCTCACCCCTCGCCGGGCAGCCTGAGTGGAAACGCTGTGGCGTTGCCGCCACAGTGCGACCGCCTCATTCGAAAATTCGGCGAAGCGCCCTTGCCCGCGGCCGCTTCGAGGCATAGTTTGCGCGCCCTCGATGCAACCCCAGCCAGGGAGACGTTGATGCACTCCATCATGTTCAACGCCATCGCTCCCGCCGGCTGCGAGTCGGACCCCGTCCGCTTCAGGCAATAGGTCCGGCCGCGGCCGCCGCCGAGCGCGCCGCCTCCTTCCTCCGCATTTCTGACCATTCACGTCGTCGGACGTTGCCGGTTCATCCGGCCTTCGGTCGAACGACCTATTCGGGAGCCGTCGCCCTTTCGCGGGCGTGGCATCGAGCAATGACTTTTCGCAGATCCGAGCGAGGGAAAGACCCGCTCATCCGGACGATCCGGTTCGTCGCCAGCCGTTGGCGGCTGCAATGGCGCCTGGCGTCGGTCATGGCAGCGGGCCTGGTGCTGATCGCGGCAGCCGAGCTTGCCTTGCCGCTCTTCGCCGGGCACATGATCGATGCCCTGGCCGCCATCGCGCGGACGCGCGACGCCGCCGCGCTCGACGCGCTCGAGGCGTTCGCCGCCATCGTCGGGCTCGGCTTCGCCCTCGTGGCGCTGCGCTACGGCCTGTTCAGGGGCCTCATACGCTTCACCTTGCACATGATGAGCGAGGTGGCACACGAGACCTTCTGGCGGGTGCAGCGCTTCTCCACCGACTGGCATGCCAACAGCTTCGCCGGCGCGACGGTGCGCAAGCTCACCCGCGGCGTGTGGGCGTTCGACCTGCTGAACGACACGCTGCTGGTGGCATTGTGGCCTTCGCTCGTCGTGCTGCTCGGCGCGACCGCCCTGTTCGGCTGGTACTGGCCGTTGATGGGCTTGGCCGTCGGCGTCGGCTCCGTGCTCTATGTAGCGGTTACGGTGAAGCTGTCGCTCGACTATGTGACGCCTGCGACGCGACGCGCCAATGCCTGGGACAGTCGCCTGGGAGGTGCCCTCGCCGACGCGGTGAGCTGCAACGCCGTCGTCAAGGCGTTCGCCGCGGAGACGCGGGAGGATGCACGCGTCGAGCGCGTCCTGGCGCGCTGGCGGTCACGCACCTGGGTCAGCTGGAACAGGCACAACCTGACCGGCCTCCTGCAGCAGTCCATCCTTATGGTAATGCGCGTGGTCGTGATCGGGCTCGCGCTGCTGTTCTGGTGGCAGGGTCGGGCGACGCTGGGTGACGTCACCTTCGTGCTGACGGCCTATGGCGTGATCAACGGCTACCTGCGCGACATCAGCCACCACGTGCACAACATCCAGAGGTCGACCAGTGACCTGGAGGAGCTTGTCGAATTCCATCAGCAGCCGCTCGGCATCGACAACGCTCCCGGCGCCGGCGAACTCGTGATCGCGCGTGGCGACATCCAGTTCGACCGGGTGTGCTTCCGCTATCCGGCGCTCGACCGGCAGGTCTACGACGGTTTGTCGGTTCGCATTCCAGCGGGCCAGCGCGTCGGACTGGTCGGACGGTCGGGCTCGGGCAAGACGACGTTCGTCAAGCTCGTGCAGCGACTGTACGACGTCGATCGTGGCCTCATCACGATCGACGGTCAGGACATTGCCGGCGTCACGCAGGAAAGCCTGCGGCGGCAGGTGGCGATCGTGCAGCAGGAGCCGATGCTCTTTCATCGCTCGCTCGCCGAGAACATTGCCTACGGTCGGCCTGCCGCGAGGATGGCCGAGATAGAGCTGGCGGCACGGCTTGCCCATGCCGACGTGTTCGTCGAGCGGCTGCCGCAGCGCTACGCGACGCTGGTCGGCGAGCGCGGCGTCAAGCTCTCGGGCGGCGAGCGTCAGCGCGTCGCGCTCGCGCGCGCTTTCCTGGCGAATGCGCCGATCCTGATCCTGGACGAGGCGACCTCGAGCCTGGACAGCGAGTCGGAGGCGTTGATCCAGGACGCCATGCACGCGCTGATGCAGGGCCGCACGACGCTCGTGATCGCCCACCGCCTCTCCACCGTGCGCGAGCTCGATCGCATCCTGGTCTTCGACCAAGGTCGCGTCGTCGAAGACGGCAACCACGCCACGCTGATGCGGACAAAGGGCGGTATCTACCGCGGGCTGGTCGAGCGCCAGGCTGCAGGCAAGGACGACGATCTCGCTGCGGCGTAGTCCGCTGCGCAATAAAATGTCACGGCGGACCATTGGACGATGGCCCGCCGTGGTATTATGAATAATGTATAAGAGCCGGTGGGGGCCGGCAGCAACGAGGGAACAGCCCGTTTCCATGAGCGAAGCGCGCCTGGTGGTCGCCCCGATCGACAGTCGGGAGACGTTCAAGGACAAGGCCTATGCGGCCTTGCGCAACGTCATCATGTCCTCGGACATCTATCGTTCGCGAACCGACATCCGTCTCGACGAGCGCCAGCTCGCCCAGGACTTCGGAATCTCACGCACCCCGGTGCGCGAGGCGATGGCGCAGCTGGAGCGCGAGGGTTTCGTCCGCTCCGTCCCGCGCCGCGGCGTCTATGTCGTGCGCAAGACCAAGAGCGAGGTGATCGAGCTCATCCAGGCGTGGGCCGCGCTGGAAAGCATGGCGGCCCGCCTGATCACCGAGCATGCCGGCGACCAGGACATCGCAGGCCTCAGGCGCATGTTCACGACCTTCGAAGGCGACAAGCTGCACGCCAAGCTCGACGAATATTCCGAGGTCAACATCGCCTTCCACCAGAGCATCATCGAGCTCAGCGGCAACCAGGCGCTGATCCGGCTGGCGGAGAACCTGTTCACCCACATGCGCATGATCCGCGGCGCCACGATCGGCGAGGACGATCGCGTCGATCGCTCGATCCGCGACCATATGAACATCATTCAGGCACTGGAGGCACGCGACACCGAGCGCGCCGAGAACCTGGTGCGACAGCATGCGCTCGGGCTCGCCGAGCATGTCGCGAAACACGCCGATTATCTGGATTGAGAGAGAAAATTCGGGAGGAACGCATGGCCGAGGCAGCACTCAAGGAAACAGTAGACGAGACCGAGGACCTGACGGACGGCTTCAGCCTCGTCATCGATGCCATGAAGCTGAACGGCATCGACACGATCTACGGCGTGCCGGGCATCCCGATCACCGATCTCGGTCGTCTGGCGCAGGCCGCCGGCATCCGCGTGCTGTCGTTCCGCCACGAGCAGAACGCGGGCTATGCGGCGGCGATCGCGGGCTTTCTGACCAAGAAGCCCGGCGTCTGCCTCACCGTCTCCGCACCCGGCTTCCTCAACGGCCTGACGGCGCTTGCCCACGCCACCACCAACTGCTTCCCGATGATCCTCATCAGCGGCTCCAGCGAGCGCGAGATCGTCGACCTGCAGCAGGGCGACTACGAGGAGATGGACCAGCTCGCGATCGCCAAGCCGCTGTGCAAGGCGGCCTATCGCGTGCTGCACGCGCAGGACATCGGCATCGGCTTCGCCCGCGCCATTCGCGCCGCGGTGTCCGGTCGTCCGGGCGGCGTCTATCTCGACCTGCCGGCGAAGCTCTTCGCCCAGGTCATGAACGCAGATGCCGGCGCCAAGTCGCTGGTGAAGGTGATCGATGCCGCCCCGGCGCAGATCCCCGCGCCCGCCGCCGTCAAGCGCGCCCTCGATGTGCTGAAGGCGGCCAAACGGCCGCTGATCATTCTCGGCAAGGGCGCCGCCTACGCGCAGGCCGACGACGCGATCAAGGCGCTGGTGGAGAAGAGCGGCGTGCCGTTCCTGCCCATGAGCATGGCCAAGGGTCTGCTGTCCGACATGCATCCGCAGTGCGCCGGTGCCGCCCGCTCGACCGTGCTGAAGGATTCCGACGTCGTCATGCTGATCGGCGCGCGGCTCAACTGGCTGCTGTCGCACGGCAAGGGCAGAACATGGGGCGATGCGCCCAAGAAGTTCATCCAGGTCGACATCGAGCCGCGCGAGATGGACAGCAACGTCGAGATCGTGGCCCCCGTGGTGGGCGACATCGGTTCTTGCGTACAGGCCTTGCTTGACGGCATGGGCGGCAGCTGGCAGGCGGCGCCGGCCGACTGGACCGGTGCGGTCAAGGCCAAGCGTGACGAGAACGTCGCCAAGATGGCGCCGCGCTTCATGAACAACAAGTCGCCGATGGACTATCACGGCGCGCTGGGTGCGTTGCGCACCATCATCAAGGAGCGGCCGGACACGATCCTGGTCAACGAGGGCGCCAACACGCTCGACCTGGCCCGCGGCGCCATCGACATGTACAAGCCGCGCAAGCGGCTGGACGTCGGCACCTGGGGCGTCATGGGCGTCGGCATGGGCTCGGCGATCGCCGCCGCGGTCGAGACCGGCCATCCCGTGCTGGCCGTCGAGGGCGACAGCGCCTTCGGATTCTGCGGCATGGAGATCGAGACGATCTGCCGATACGAGCTGCCGGTCTGCGTCGTGGTCTTCAACAACGACGGCATCTATCGCGGCGACGGCGTCAACACCGGGGGCGGGTCGGACCCGGCGACGACGGCCTTCGTCAAGGGCGCGCGCTATGACAGGATGGCCGAGGCCTTCGGCGGTGTCGGCGTCAACGCCACCTCGCCCGACGAGCTGCGACGCGCTGTCAACGAGGCGCTCGACTCGCGCAAGCCGACATTGATCAATGCCGTCATCGACCCGGCCGCCGGCGCCGAGAGCGGCCGCATCGGCAACCTCAATCCGCAAAGCAGGCTGCGCAAGAAGTAATCCCTTCGCGGCACTCCAAGACATTCAAGGAATCGGAGAAGAAAGATGGCGAAGAAGAAAGTCGTGAAGGCGAAAAACAAGGCGAAAGCCCCGAAGAAGGTCGCCAAGGCGGCAAAGAAGCCGGTGCTCAAGGTCGTTGCCAGGAAGGCCAACGGCAATGGCAACGGCCTGCCCAAGGTCTCGTCCAAGCCCTGGGGCAAGGACGGCAAGGCGCTCGACGGTGTGAAGATCCTCGACTTCACCCACGTCCAGTCCGGGCCGACCTGCACTCAGCTGCTGGCATGGTTCGGTGCCGACGTGATCAAGGTCGAGCGTCCGGGCACGGGCGACATCACGCGCGGCCAGCTCGTCGACGTGCCAGGAGCCGACAGCCTCTACTTCACCATGCTCAACCACAACAAGCGCTCCATCACGCTCGACTCCAAGAGCAAGGAGGGCATGCGGGTGCTGGAGCGCCTGGTGAAAACCTGTGACGTGCTGGTCGAGAACTTCGCGCCCGGCGCGCTCGACCGCATGGGGCTGACCTGGGAGCACATCCATGCGCTGAACCCGCGCATGATCGTGGCCTCGGTGAAGGGCTTCGGCCCGGGACCCTACGAGGACTGCAAGGTCTACGAGAACGTGGCGCAATGCGCCGGCGGCGCCGCCTCGACCACGGGCTTCCACGACGGCATCCCGCTGGTGACCGGGGCCCAGATCGGCGATTCCGGCACCGGCCTGCATCTGGCTTTGGGCATCGTGAGCGCGCTCTACCAGCGCAAGCGGACCGGCCGCGGCCAGCGCGTGCTCGCCTCGATGCAGGATGGCGTGCTGAACCTCTGCCGCGTCAAGCTGCGCGACCAGCAGCGCCTGGCCCACGGCCCGCTGAAGGAATACACCCAGTTCGGTCAGGGCATCCCGTTCGGCGATGCCACGCCGCGCGCCGGCAACGATTCCGGCGGCGGCCAGCCCGGCGTCATCCTGAAGTGCAAGGGCTGGGAGACCGATCCCAACGCCTACATCTACTTCATCACCCAGGCGCCGGTCTGGGAGAAGATCTGTGACCTGATCGGCGAGCCCGAGTGGAAGACGCACCCTGACTATGCCAAGCCGCCAGCCCGCCTGCCTCGTCTCAAGGCGATCTTCGAACGCATCGAGCAGTGGACCATGACCAAGAGCAAGTTCGACGTCATGAACGAATGCAATGCGCTCGACATTCCGGTCGGTCCGATCCTGTCGATGAAGGAGCTGGCCGAGGAGCCGTCGCTGCGCGACACCGGCACCATCGTCGAGGTCGATCATCCGAAGCGCGGCAAGTACCTGTCCGTCGGCAATCCGATCAAGCTCTCCGATTCGATCTCCGAAGTGAAACGTTCGCCTCTCCTGGGCGAGCATACCGACGAGATCCTGAGCAAGGTGCTGAAGTTCACGCCGCGAGAGGTTGCCAATATCAAGGCGTCCGGCGCGACGGGCGAGGCACCGAAGGCCCAAGCTGCGGAGTAAGGCATCATGCGCATCGTGGTTCATGGCCAGCAGGCCTTCGGCAAGGCCGTGCTGGAAGCGCTGCTGAAGCGCGGCGAGAACATCGTCGGCGTCTATGTGGCGCCGGAGAAGCCCGGCCAGAAGGCCGATCCGCTGAAGGAGGCTGCGCTGGCGGCGAAGCTGCCGGTGTTCCAGCCGGCCTCCTATCGCAAGCCCGAGGTCTGGGAGGAGTTCAAGGCGCTGAAGCCCGACCTTCAGGTCATGGCTTTCGTGACGCTGTTCGTGCCCGAGGAGTTCCTGAACATCCCGACGCACGGCTCGATCCAATACCATCCCTCGCTGCTGCCGGCCTATCGAGGGGCCTCGGCCATCAACTGGCCGATCATCCTCGGCGAGAAGGAGACCGGTCTCTCGATCTTCTGGCCCGACAACGGCCTCGATACCGGCGACGTCCTGCTGCAGAAGAAGACGCCGATCGGCCCCAAGGACACGCTGGGTACCGTCTACTTCGACCGCCTGTTCCCGATGGGCGTCGATGCCATGCTGGAATCGGTCGACCTGGTGAAGGCCGGCAAGGCGCCGCGTATCAAGCAGGACGAATCCAAGGCGACCTACGAAGGCCGCGCCACGGCCGACATCGCCCGCATCGATTGGGGCAAGTCATGGCGCCAGATCGATCCGCTGATCCGCGGCTGCAATCCAGCGCCCGGCGCCTGGACGACGATCGACGGCAAGAACCTGCAGATCTTCGACATCCAGCCGCTCCCGGCGCGCGATCCCAAGGGCATCGGCGGCAAGTATGGCGACATCGTCGAGGTCGCGGGCGACGGATTCACCGTCGTGGTGCCCGACGGGCGCATCAAGGTCCTGCGCGTGAAGCCGGCCGACGGCCCCAAGGCCGGCGCCGGCGAATGGGCAGCCGCCGCCAAGCTCGCCGTCGGCGCCCGATTGGTTTGAACAACGACAAGACCGTGGCCCACCCTGCGAGCAGCCGCGCGTCGCGCGGCTGCTCGGGGTGAGGTAGTCCGCCAACAGAGGAACGTCCGATGCCTGCGTCTCAGCATACCAACCCGAAGACCGACATCCAGATCGCCCAGGAGGCCACCAAGCGGCCGATCATGGAGCTGGCGAAGGAAAAACTGGGCATCGCGCCGGAGAACCTCGAGCCCTACGGCCACTACAAGGCCAAGGTCTCGATGGACTACGTCAAGTCGCTGAAGGACAAGCCCGACGGCAAGCTGATCCTGGTGTCGGCGATCTCGCCGACACCGGCCGGTGAAGGCAAGACCACGACCACCGTGGGCCTGACCGATGCGCTGAACCATATCGGCAAAAAGGCCATGCTCTGCCTGCGCGAACCTTCGCTGGGGCCGTCGTTCGGCATGAAGGGCGGCGCGGCGGGCGGCGGCTACGCCCAGGTCGTGCCGATGGAGGACATCAACCTTCACTTCACCGGCGACTTCCACGCCATCGGCGCTGCGCACAATCTGCTGTCGGCGCTGATCGACAATCACATCTACTGGGGCAATGCGCTCGGCATCGACGGCCGCCGCGTCGCCTGGCGGCGCGCCATCGACATGAACGACCGCAGCCTGCGCCAGATGGTGTCGTCGCTGGGCGGTGTCGCCAACGGCTTCCCGCGGGAGGACGGTTTCGACATCACCGTGGCCTCTGAGGTCATGGCCATATTCTGCCTCGCCAAGGACCTCGAGGACCTGAAGGCGAGGCTCGGCAACATCATCGTGGCCTACACGCGCGATCGTAAGCCGGTGCGCGCCGCCGACCTCAAGGCGCATGGCCCGATGGCCGTGCTGCTGAAGGACGCGCTGGCGCCCAACCTGGTGCAGACGCTGGAAGGCACGCCCGCCTTCATCCACGGCGGTCCGTTCGCCAATATCGCCCATGGCTGCAACTCCGTGCTGGCCACCACCACCGCGCTGAAACTTGCCGACTACGTCGTGACGGAAGCCGGCTTCGGTGCCGACCTGGGGGGCGAGAAGTTCATCGACATCAAGTGCCGCAAGACGGGTCTCAAACCCGACGCCGTGGTCCTGGTGGCGACCATCCGCGCACTCAAGATGCATGGCGGCGTCAAGAAGGAGGACCTCAAGAGCGAGAACCTGAAGGCGCTCGAAGCAGGCATGTCCAACCTGCAGCGCCATGTCGAGAACGTCCAGAAGTTCGGCCTGGTGCCGGTGGTGTCGATCAACCGCTTCAGCGCCGACACCGACGCCGAGATCGCCCTGGTGAAGACCGCCTGCGCCAAGCTCGGAGTCGAGGCGGTGATGGCCGACCACTGGGCCGAAGGCGGCAAGGGCGCGGCCGACGTCGCCCGCGCCGTGGTCAAGGCGGTCGACAGCGGCAAGAGCAGCATGAAGCTGCTCTATCCCGACGACATGCCGCTGGTGGAGAAGATCCGCACCATCGCCAAGGAGATCTACCGCGCCCGCGATATCGCCGTCAGCAAGCCGGTCCAGGACCAGCTCGCCTCCTTCGAGGCCATGGGCTTCGGCAAGGTGCCGGTCTGCATCGCCAAGACCCAGTACAGCTTCTCGACCAACCCCGATTCCAAGGGGGCGCCCACCGACCATGTCGTCACGGTCCGGGAAGTTCGCCTGTCGGCTGGGGCGGAATTCGTGGTGGCGGTGTGCGGTGACATCATGACCATGCCCGGCCTGCCCAAGGTCCCCGCGGCCAACAGCATCGATATCGGCCCCGACGGGAAGATTGTCGGGCTGTTCTAGAGCTTCGAGAGCTTCTAGGGTCTCCTCCGTACAGACCGAGGAGACCCCATGAACGTGATGGCCAAGCGGGACGCGATGGCGCGCCCCGACCTGAACAATCCAGAGCTCAACAACCTCGCCATGTCGAAGGAGGCGCAGCCCCTGTTCGACGCGGTGATGAAGCATATCGAAGAGAACGTCGCGCCCATCACGGAGAAATTCTTCAAGCTGGGCGAGGGCCGCAAGGACCGCTGGAGCTGGGCTCCGGGCCAGCTCGAGCTGCTCGAAGGCGCCAAGAACAAGGCCAAGGCGTCCGGCCTGTGGAACTTCTTCCTGCCTGGTTCCGAGATCGGCCGCGGCCTCACCAATCTCGACTACGCCTATATAGCCGCCGAGCTCGGCAAGCAGCCGCTTGCATCGGAGTCGCTCAACTGCTCCGCGCCCGACACCGGCAACATGGAAGTGCTGGAGCGCGTCGGCACGCCGGAGCAGAAGGAGAAGTGGCTGAAGCCGCTGTTGAACGGCGAGATCCGCTCGGCCTATGCCATGACCGAGCCTCACGTCGCCTCGTCGGACGCCAAGAACGTCGCCACCCGTGCCGTGCTCGACGGCGACGACTGGGTGATCAACGGCGAGAAGTACTTCATCTCGGGTGCCGGCGACCCGCGCTGCAAGATCATGATCACCATGGTCAAGACCAGCCCCGATGCCTCACCGCAGTTCCAGCAGTCGCAGATACTGGTGCCCATCGACACACCAGGCGTGAAGATCCTGGGACCGATGGAAGTGTTCGGTCATGACCACGCGCCGCGCGGCCACATGCACATCAAGTTCGAGAATGCGCGGGTTCCGAAGGAGAACATCCTGCTGGGCGAGGGCCGCGGCTTCGAGATCTCCCAGGTCCGCCTCGGACCCGGCCGCATCCATCACTGCATGCGCTCGATCGGCGCCGCCGAGAAGGCGCTCGACCTGATGGTCAAGCGCGGGTCGACTCGACAGGCGTTCGGCAAGAACCTGATCGCACTCGGCAAGAACCTCGAGCTGGTGTCGCGGGCGCGCATCGAGATCGAAGCCATGCGGCTTATGGTGCTGAAGGCCGCCAAGGCGATGGACGTGCTCGGCAACCGTGAAGCCCGCATCTGGGTCAGCATGGTCAAGGCGATGGTGCCCGAGAAGGTCTGCACCATCATCGACCAGGCGATCCAGATCCATGGCGCGACCGGCATCTCCCATTGGACGCCGCTCGCCGAGATGTACATGAACCAGCGCCACCTGCGCTTCGCCGACGGCCCGGACGAGGTCCATCACATGGTGGTGGGCCGGGCCGAGCTCAGCCGGCACTGAGTCCAGCCGGAGCGCGGACCGCCTGGTTCGCGCTCCGGCAAGACCGGCCTAGGCCGCCGCTTTTTCGTCGGCCAGGATGCGCTCGTACGCCGGCAGGGTCAGGAACTCTTCGAACGCCGGCTGCTCGACCAGGTCGATCATGAGCCGCGCCGCATCATCGTAGCGGCCCTTGGCGTAGGCTTCCTCGCCCATGGCCGCCTTCACCTTGTCGTTCTCCTGGCGCACGATCTCGCGCACGAAGTCCTTCGTGACCGGCCGGCCGTCCTGCAGGCTCTGGCCGTGCCGTACCCACTGCCAGACTTGCGCCCGGCTGATCTCGGCAGTGGCGGCATCCTCCATCAGGTTGAACAGCGGCACGCAGCCGACGCCGCGCAGCCAGGCCTCGACATAGCCGATGCCCACGGCCACGTTCTGGCGCAGGCCGGCCTCGGTCTTGGTCCCCTCGGGCACGACGATCAGGTCGGCGGCGTCGACATGCACGTCCTGGCGCTTGCGGGCAATCTGGTTGGCGCCCTTCATCACCGCGTCGAACTCGGCCTTGGCGATCTCCACCAGGCCGGGGTGGGCGACCCAGGTGCCGTCGTGACCATCGCTCGCCTCGCGCTTCTTGTCGGCGCGCACGCGCTCCATCGCCACCTCGTTGGCGGCCGGATCGTTCTTGATCGGGATCTGTGCCGCCATGCCGCCCATGGCATGGACCTCGCGGCGATGGCAGGTCTTGATCAGGAGCTGGCTGTAGCTGCGCAGGAATTGCGCCGTCATGGTGACCTGGGCTCGGTCCGGCAGGACCGACCACTCCTGTTCGCGGAACTTCTTGATGAAGCTGAAGATGTAGTCCCAGCGGCCGCAATTGAGGCCAGCCGAGTGATCCCTGAGCTCCCACAGGATCTCGTCCATCTCGAAAGTGGCGAGGATGGTCTCGATCAGCACAGTCGCCTTGATCGTCTTCTGCGGAATTCCGAGCGCGTCCTGGGCCTGGACGAAGACGTCGTTCCACAGCCGCGCCTCGAGATGACTCTCCATCTTCGGCAGGTAGAAATACGGACCGGTCCCCCGCGCCAGGAGCTCCTGCGCATTGTGAAAGAAGTACAGGCCGAAATCGAACAGCGAGCCCGACATCGGCACGCCGTCGACCGTCATGTGCTTCTCCGGCAGGTGCCAGCCGCGCGGCCGCACGAAGAGCACCGCGGTCTTATCGTTCAGCCGGTACTCGCGGCCCGTCTGCGGATCGACGTGGTCGATCTCGCGATGCACCGCGCTCGCCAGGTTGAACTGACCGTCGACCATGTTGATCCAGGTGGGCGTGCTGGCATCCTCGAAGTCGGCCATGAAGACGTTGGCGCCGCAGTTCAAGGCGTTGACGATCATCTTGCGATCGACCGGTCCGGTGATCTCGACACGGCGGTCGAGGATGTCCTGCGGCAGTGGCGCCACGGTCCAGTCGCTCTCGCGGATGTGCACCGTCTCGGGCAGGAAATTCGGCTTCTCCCCCGCATCCAGCCGCTGCTGGCGCTCGGCCCGGGCAACCAGCAGTTGCTCCCGACGAGGATTGAAACGGCGCTGCAGATCGGCGACGAAAGTAATTGCCTCCTTCGTGAGCACTTTCTCGAAGCCGGGATGGATAGCGCCGTCGATTGAAACGCCGTCGGGAAGATCCAATGCCACTATATGCACTCCATCGAAATCGTTAGTTTGCGCTCGGGGGAGCGCGATATAGAGCCTTGAGAGCACTTGGGGCAAGGCGCTACGACAAGGCATGGACATTTCTTTTCTCGTTGAATGGCTCAATCTGATACTGCGCTGGGCCCATATGATCGTAGGCATCGCCTGGATCGGCGCTTCCTTCTATTTCATCTGGCTCGACAATCATCTTCATCCGCCGCTCGATCCCGCCGACTCCGCCAAGGGTATCGGCGGCGAGGTCTGGGCGGTTCATGGGGGCGGCTTCTATACCGCCAAGAAATTCACGCTGGCTCCGCAGAAGCTTCCGCCCGAATTGCACTGGTTCAAGTGGGAGGCCTACACAACCCTGATTACCGGGTTCTTCCTGCTGTGCCTGGTCTACTACTACGGCGCGGAAGTGGCGCTGATCGATCCGTCGGTGATGCCGCTTACCAAGCCCGAGGCCATCGCCATCGGCCTCGGCTTCCTCGTGCTGGGCTGGCTGGTCTATGACGGGCTCTGCCGCTCGGCTTTCGGCGAGGACGAGGCGCTCCTGGGTGGCCTGCTTGTCATCTACTGCGTCGTGTCGGCCTGGGCGCTCTGCCATCTGTTCTCGGGGCGCGGCGCCTACCTTCATTTCGGCGCGATGCTCGGCACCATCATGGTGCTCAACGTCTACTTCGTGATCATCCCCGGCCAGCGCGAGCTGGTGAAGGCCAAGGAAGAGGGGCGAACGCCCGATCCGAAGTACGGGCTGATGGGTCGTCAGCGCTCGGTCCACAACACCTATTTCACGCTGCCCGTGCTGTTCACCATGATCAGCAACCACTATGCCGGGCTCTATGGGCACGCCTGGAACTGGGTGCTGCTGCTCCTGATCTCGGCGTCCGGCGCGCTGGTGCGGGTATGGTTCGTGCAGCGCCACAAGGGCAACCAGGACCCGCTGGTCCTGGCATCAGGACTGGTCGTGCTGGCGATCACGGCCATCCTGTCCCTGCCCCGACCCGAGGCCGACATCGGGCCGCCGGCGTCCTTTGCCGAGGTCCAGCCGATCTTCAAGGAACGCTGCCAGTCCTGCCACGCCACCAAGCCCACACAGGAAGGCTTCGCCGCCCCGCCCAAGGGTGTCCTGCTCGAAACGCCCGAGGAAATCCGCGCCCGGGCGGCGACGATCAACCAACAGGTCTGGGTGACCCGGGTCATGCCGCCCGGCAACCTGACCAATATCACCGACGCCGAGCGACGCCTGATTGCGCGCTGGTTCAAGGGCGGCGCACAATAGCTCCATGATGGCTCGCCCGGGACGCATGCCGTGGCGCCGCCTGCTGACGGCGGCATTGGCTGCGGCTGCGATATTTCTCTACTGGACGCATGTCACCGAGCGCGGCCGGCGCGACGTCGTGCCGAGCGCCGCCGCAACCGATACCGCGCAGCTCGAGACGCGAAGCTTCGGGCCAACCGTTGGTTTTGCCGACCAGCGCCGGCTCGAGGAGCATTTCGAGAAGCATGGCGCGGAGTTCGGCCGCATCACCAAGCAGGACTATCTGCGCCAGGCCCAGCTGCTGCGCGACACCAAGGTCGGCGGACCGGTGCTCGAAGCCGTGCGGCGCGACGGCGTCGTCACGCGCTATGACCAGCAGACCGGCGCTTTCATCGCTTTCAATCCCAATGGCGTCATCCGCACCTTCTTCAAACCCAATGACGGCGAACGCTATTGGCGGCGCCAGGCGGAGCGTGAGCAATGAAGCCACCGCCGCCGCCCGGCCCGCCCGACGTCGCCGACCTGCGGGAGCTCGTGGACCAGTGGGCCGAATTCACCACCGACCTGGCCAAGGGCTACAGCTTCGATCTCGACAACTGGCTGAACGACGTCGATGTGCGCGAGCTGATCCTCGAGGCGCTGCCGATGTTCGGCAGCGAGGAGCTGGGCGAGCACGCACTCAGGCTCGAACAGGCCGACAAGGCGTTCCTGGCGGCGACCCGCGACTTCAAGAAGTGCGTCTGGGGCAAGGGCACGGCGCGGAAGGAGAAATGGACACCGCAGAAGAACTGGTGGTACTTCCGCACGCCTCTCAGCTCCAACGGCCAGCTCGAGGACGAGCTGGCGACAATCCGCTGAACGAAGCCTGATGAACCAGCCGAAAATTCTTGTCGAGACGGCGCCGCCGGTCACCACGATCATCATCAATCGACCGCAGGCGAAGAATGCCCTCGACAATGAGGCCGCCCACGCACTGGCCGCAGCACTGAGAGCATTCGAGGCGGACAGCCAGGCGCGCGTTGCCGTGCTGACCGGAGCGGGCGGCGCCTTCTGCGCCGGGGCCGACCTCAAGGAACTGGGCTCGGGCACCGACTACTTTCCATGGGCCGGTAGCGACGAAGGTCCCTTGCGCACGCCGCTCGCCAAGCCGGTGATCGCCGCCATCGAGGGCCATGCCTGCGCCGGCGGGCTGGGCGTGGCACTGTTCTGCGACATCCGCATCGTCGACGACACGGCGATCTTCGGCGTGTTCTCGCGGCGCTGGGGCGTGCCGATGAGCGACGGCACGACCGTGCGCCTGCCGCGCATCGTCGGCCAGGGCCGCGCGCTCGACATGTTGCTGACCGGTCGCGCCGTCGGCGCCGACGAGGCGATCGCGATGGGCCTCGCCACCCGCAAGGTGGCGCGGGGCACCACGCGGATGGAGGCCGAAGCTCTCGCCCGGCAGATCGCGGGCTTCCCGCCAATTGCCATGACCTCGGACCGGCAATCGGCCTACGAAAGCTTCGACCGCGATCAGGCTTCCGCCGTACGGCGGGAAATGGAATTGTCGCTGGCGGCGCGGCGGCAGGAATCGCAGAAGGGCGCGGCACGCTTCGCCGAGGGTGAAGGCCGGCACGGCAAGTTCGAGGGGCGATGATGCGGGCGTTGGTTTGCGAAGCTTACGGGGCGATTGAAAATCTCAGGATTGCCGACGTGCCGGTGCCGGAACCAAAGGCAGGCGAGGTGCTGTTGCGGGTCGGCGCTGCCGGCGTGAGCTTCGCCGCCATGTTGGGCGTGCAGGGCAAGCACCAGAACAAGCCACCCCTGCCCTACATTCCCGGCAACGAGATGGCTGGCCACATAGTCGCGCTGGGCGCAGGCGTCACCGACCTTGCGATCGGTCAGCGCATCGCCACCGGGGTGAGCCAGGGCGCTTTCGCCGAGTATGCGGTAGCGACGGCGGCGAATGTCGTGCCGATCCCGCAGACCATGCCTTACGCGCAGGCAACCAATTTTCCGACGCTTTATCCGACGGCGTACGGGGCGCTCAAATGGAAGGCCGACATGCAGCCGGGCGAGGTCCTGCTGGTGCACGGCGCCGGCGGCGGCTCGGGCCTGACGGCGATCGAGGTCGGCAAGGCGATGGGGGCCATCGTCATCGCCTCGGCCGGCGGCGCCGACAAGCTTGCCGCCGCCAGGGAAGCCGGCGCCGATCATCTTATCGACTATCGTTCGGAGGATCTTCGCGGCCGCGTGCTCGCGCTGACCGGCGGTCGCGGCGCCGACGTCATCTACGACCCGGTCGGCGGATCGGCCTTCGACGTCTCGCTGCGCTGCGTCGCGCCGGAAGGGCGATTGATCCCGATGGGATTTGCCAGCGGCACCATTCCGCAGATCCCGGCCAACATCCTGCTGGTCAAGAATGTGACGGTGATCGGCTTCTACTACGGCTACTACACGGGCTGGGGCGGCCGCGGCGAGCCGAGTGAGAAGGACGCGGCCTCGCTGGCGAAGCGCCGGGCCATGGTTGCGGCGGCACAGGCCGAGCTGCTGCGCTGGTTCACCGAGGACAAGCTGCGGGCCACGATCGCCGGTACGTTCGATCTTGCCGACTGGGTCCAGGGCTTCAAGCTGATCGAGCAGCGCACGGTCGTCGGCAAGGCCGTCCTCGTTCCCTGACGTCAGGCTTGTCTGTCGGCGGCTTTCCGGCTTAGTTCACGAACATGCCGGTGCAGTGGACCGTATCCCACCCGACTCGCCTGGTGATCGCAGTCGCCAAGGGCGATCTTCGCCTCCTGGATATCGAGCGCTACCTCGACGGCGTCATGACGGCGAACGCCATGGCGTATCGCAAGATCTTCGACATGACGCAGGCGTTGCCCGACCTCAGCGACGACGAGCTGATGACGCTCGGCGCGCGGATCCGCGCCTATATCCCGCTGGGGGCGATGGGCCCCCTGGCCATCGTCGCCACGACCGACGAGAGCTACGACCAGGCCCGCATGTTCGCGGCACTGGCCGAGGCGGATCGTCCGATCAAGATCTTTCGCGAGCTTCACCTGGCGCGGCATTGGCTGGACTCGCTGCCGGACGTGCCGGCCGACGTCGCGAAGCCCGGCTGATCGACGACCTGGGTGACATCCACGCGATCAGACGGACGACACCTTCGGGAACATCTCGCATTCAAGCCTGTCACCGGGTTTCAGCCCGTGCCCGTCGAGCGGCGGCGAGATCTGACCGACGCGCGCGGCGTAGCGCGCGTCATCGCCGCACCATCGCGTGGCCCAGGCGCGCCGCCGGCGCGTGGTCGAGAGGTTGCCCGACGCACCGTGCAGCGTCAGCGCATGGAAGGCGATGACATCGCCCGGCTCCATGTCCCAGGCGAGGAACTCGTGTTGCCCGCGCTCGGCGTCGAGATCGGGCAATGGCTCGAAGCGTGGATCGGCGACCGTCAGGTCGACACCGCCCTGGCGGAAGAACTTCGGCTGGAACCACCGGCCCCAGCGATGCGAGCCCTTCACGTACTCCACGCAGGTCGCGCGATCGACCGGATCGAGCGGCAGCCACAGAGAGACGATCTGTTCGCCGTCGATCGGATAGTACGGCTGGTCGTGATGCCAGGGCGTGCGCTCGCGCGTGCCCGGCTCCTTCACCAGAAGATGATCGTGATAGTAGACGACCTCGCGCGAGCCCATCAGCCGGGCTGCGATCTCATGTGCCGGCGAACGAAAGACGAAGTCGCGCGCAGCCGGATGGCGCTGCCAGAGCTGGAAGTCGACGAAGAAGAGCCCCGGGGCACCCTGCGGCGTGTTGACCCGTACCATAGGGCCGGGACTTGCCATGTCCGCATCGATCGCGTCGCGCAGCCGCTCGATCCAATCGGCCGAAAACGCGCCGCGCAGGCAGATCGCGCCATCGGCGCGGTAGCGCGCCACTTCCTCGTCGGTCGGCAAGCGAGCCATCAGATGTCCCCGAAGCTGCCGCTTCGGCCCTTGCCGGCGGCAAACCGCGCGGCGCCCGAGCGAGCCTCGGCCTGCAGGGCCGGCATGCCGCGCCGTGCTTCGTTGACCAGCGACGGGCCGATCTCGAGTGCCCACTGCTCGTACGACGACAGGCGATCGGAGCGCATGCAGATCTGCGGGAAACGGGCAAGCTGCCGGGCGAGCGCGATCGCCTCGGGCAAGGCCTGGCCCTCGGGCACAAGGCGATTGGCGAGGCCCCAATCGAACGCCTCGCGCGCACCGACCTCGCGCCCGGTCAGGATCATGTCGAGGGCGCGGCTGTGGCCGATCAGCCGCGGCAGGCGCACCGTGCCGCCGTCGACCAGCGGCACGCCCCAGCGCCGGCAGAAGACGCCGAACCTTGCGCTTTCAGAGGCCACGCGCATGTCGCACCACAGCGCCAATTCGAGGCCGCCCGCCACGGCATAGCCCTCGACGGCGGCGATCACCGGTTTGGAGAGCAGATGCCGCGTCGGACCCATGGGCCCCGGACCTTCGACATTGCGCAGTGCTCCTGCCGACGCCTCGGCGGGATCGCGGCCCGCGGCCACCTTGAGGTCGTAGCCGGCGCAGAACGCGCCGCCGCGGCCGGTCAGGATCGCGACCGACTGGCTGTCATCGTCGTCGAAGGCGAGGAAGGCCGTGCGCAATAGCTGCGCCGTCTCGGGATCGACGGCATTGCGCGCCTCCTTGAAGCGGTCGATGGCGATGATCGTGATCGGTCCTTGCCTGTCGACGGCGACCTTGGCCATTCGCCCCTCCCGCTGCTAGCGCCCCTGCATCATGCGCAACGGCGTATAGATCAGGACCGTTTCGCCTTTCTGGTTCTTCACGACGTTCGTGGTGCGCACCAACGCCCGCATCGGGTCCTTGGAGGTCGGCCGGACCTCGGTGAGCTCGATCTCGACATGGATCGTGTCGCCGACATAGGTCGGGCCCTTGATGTCGAACCCCATCGACAGGAAAGCGAGCCCCGTGCCCTGCAGGGTCGTCGGGATGACCAGTCCTTCGGCCATCGAATAGACCAGGGCGCCCGGAACCGGATGGCCGCCGCGCATCGGCGCGTGTTCCCTCACGTACTCCTTGTTGGTGAACAATTCCTCGGAAAAGCCGCAAAGAGTGACGAAATTCAGCAGATCAGCTTCGAATAACGTCCGACCATAGGTTACAAAGCGGTCGCCGATCTTGAGTTCGCGCCAGTTCCAACCCTCGCCGAGCTGCTTCATGGTCGCATCCGTCAATGGGCGTGGGCGCCGGGCTTGGCGCCCTCGGCCAGCACGTAAAGCCTGCTGCAATAGGGGCACTCCACCCGCCCCTCTTCGCCCAGGTTGAGGTAGACTTTAGGATGACCCAGGGCGCCGCCGCCGCCATCGCAGGCGACGCGGTCAGTATCGACAGTGATGACTTCAAACGGCTCGGTCACAATCTCACTCCTCTCGCGGCTGGCGATGATAGCGGCCATGGCACTTCTGGTCATGCTTTTCGCCTGCGCTCCCACCGTCCAGCCCACAGTTTCGGGCAACGGCTCGACGACGAACGCGTCGGCCCATGCTCCTGCGCTCACGTCGGACCGTTATGTCGCAGCCGACGGCACTTCGCTACCGGTCACCGTATGGCCGGCCGCCAACGGCAAGCCGAAGGCGGTGATCCTGGGCCTGCATGGATTCGGCGACTATCGCAAGGCATGGGAGGAGCCGGCCGACATCTGGGCCAAGGACGGCATCGCCACCTACTCCTATGACCAGCGCGGCTTCGGCGGCAGCCCGACGCGCGGCCGCTGGCCCGGCACCGAGGCCCTGGTCGGCGACGCCAAGGCGATGGTCTTGCTGCTGCGCGCCCGCCATCCCGGCGTGCCGATCTATCTTGCCGGCGAAAGCATGGGTGGCGCGGTGGCGCTGGTCGCGGAGGACCAGGGGGCGCAGATCGACGGCCTGATCCTGCTCGCCACGGCGCTGCGCTCGCGCGACACGTTCGGTCCGGTGTTGACCGCCGGCCTGTGGTTCTTCGCCCACACCGTGCCGTGGTTTCCTTCCGGGCCGACCTCGATCGACTACAAGCCGACCGACAATCCCAAGACGCTGGACAAACTCCGCAACGATCCGCAGATGCTGCGCCAGGTGCGGCTCGACATGGGTTACGGGCTGGTCGACCTGATGGATGCGGCGCGCGATGCGGCGGCGCGCGTGCACGTGCCCTACCTGATGCTGCATGGCCTTGGCGACCGCATCATTCCGCAGCAGCCGGTGAAGGCGGCCATCGAAGTCATGCCACGCCGAGCCGATTCCAAGCTTGCCTTCTACAAGGAAGGCTACCACCTGCTGCTGCGCGACAAGGAGGGCAAGACCGTGGCGGACGACGTCGCAGTCTGGATCGCCAATCACGCCGCCGCGCTGCCCTCAGGCGCCGAGGCGGAAAACTCCCAGCCTGAAATGGCGGCGTTGTGGGGCTCCAGGCGCCGTTAGTCTAGAGCATGATGGGTCCAGCTGGAATCAGCTGGACCCATCATGCCTCCTGCAACACGCATCTCCGGTGCGCGCGAATGCGATGAGATGGAACCGCGCGCGGTTCCATCTCATCGCATTCCGCTCTAGGCGCTGGCGCAACGCACCACGACCGTGCCCGCGCCGCGCACGACGCTGGCGTCGCCGCGGGTCGGCATGTTGTCCATGTTGAGCACGGTGTAGTTGCCCTTGCACATGGCCAGCGCACGGTTCTGGCAACCGCCCGGCATGCCGCAGGTGATCTGGATCGCCTGCCTACCGTCGGTCCAGGTGACCATCGTGGCATTGGTATCGGAGTTCGGATCGGGGCCTGGCGCTGTCCTGGGATCGGCACAGGCGACGGCAAGAACAGCCATGCCGAGGACAACGATCGACCGAGCCGTCATGCGCAAGACCATGTTCTCTCCCCCTTATGCGCCGGTGGCCTCAACCGGGCACGTGACAGTACCCCGCAGCTAAGCGCCCGTATAGTGTCGGTCCCCGCGCGAGCGAAAACGCGATCGGGCTCATCCCATCGCCGTCGGCATCGGTCGCTCAGCTCTCGACAACGCCCCTGCTCTCGATCTCGACCACCAGGCCGGGCACGGCGAGCGCGCTCACCGCCACAAGGGTCGAGGTCACGACCGATCCCTTGAGCGCCTTGCCCAGCGCCTTCGACACCGCACCCATGTCGCGGATGTCGGTGACGAAGATGGTCATCTGGGTGAGATCACCGAGCTTGCAGCCGGCCTTCTTCAGCGCCGCTTCGATCTTGCGCATGGTGATCGTGGTCTGCTCGGCGGCGTCCTTGCCCTGCACCCGGCCCTTCGAGTCGAGCGAGGTCGTGCCCGACACGAAGACGAGCGGGCCGCTGCGGATGGCGCGAACGTAGAAGGGAACGACTTCCGTTCCGTCGGGAAAGAGTTTCTTGGCCATGGATTGCTCCCCTATCGTGGGCGCGCAATCTAGTCGGCCAGCCGGCGCCGCGTAAAGGAGACCCATGTCGCTCGATCGCTATCGCACTGCCATCGTCACCGGCGCCAGCCGCGGCATCGGCGCCGCGATCGTCCGACAACTGCGCATCGGCGGGTTGGACGTCTGGGCGGTTGCACGGTCGGCCGCGGATCTCAGCGAGCTGGCGCGTGAAACCGGTTGCCGGCCGCTGGCGCTCGACATCAGCCATCGCGATGCCGTGCTGAGCGCCATGAGCGGCCTCGACGCCGACATCCTGATCAACAACGCATCGGCCCTCGTGCGCGGCGGCGTGTCGTGGGAGACCGCACCCGACGCCATCGATCAGCTCACGGCAGTCAACATCAAGGGCACGCTGAACTGCCTCGCCGCCACCGTGCCCGGCATGAAGGCGCGCGGCCGCGGCCACGTCGTCAACCTGGGCTCGATCGCAGCGGTGTCGCCGATTCCCGGCATGCCGGTCTATGCCATGACCAAGGCCGCGATCCGCAGCCTCGGCCAGACGCTCAGGCTCGACCTGCACGGCACGGGGGTGCGGGTGAGCGAGATCTCGCCGGGCCGGGTCGAGACCGGCGCGCATATTGCCCTGGCAGACGATCCCGCAGAGGGCCGCCGCCGCTTCTATGACGCCTTCGACTGCCTGCAGCCCGACGACATTGCCGAGGCCGTCATGTTCGTGCTGGGAGCGCCGCAGCGCATGGACGTGAGCTACATGGAGATCGTGCCGACCGACCAGTCCTACGGCGGCTCGCAGTTTCATCCGCGAGCGCGCTGAGCAATCTGTTCGGCAATGTCGCCGTCGACGCCACCGCCGACAAACTGTCACTGTGCAGGAGTGCACGCTAGGAATCGGCGGTGAAGCCGATCTCTTTCACGATCGGGCCCCAGCGGTCGTAGCTCTGCTTCAACAGCGTTGCGAGCTGATCGGGCGTCGACGACGCGGCCTCCAGGCCCATCACCGCGAGGCCGTCGATCACATCTTTCTGCTCGAGCGCGGTCCGCAACGCCGTGTTGGCGCGCTGCACCACCGGCGCGGGCGTGCCGCCCGGCGCGAAGAAGCCGAACCACTCGGAGAACACCAGGTCCTTGTAGCCCTGCTCGGCGAAGGTCGGCACGTTGGGCGCGAAGCGGCTGCGCTGAGCGCCCGACACGCCGAGGAAGCGCGCCTTGCCGGCGTTGACCTGCTGGATGAACTCGCCAACCGGCGCGGACACGGCCTGGATCTGGCCCGCCACCAGGTCCTGCACGGCGGGCGCCGAGCCGCGATAGGCGACGTGCTTCAGCTCGACGCCGCCCGCCTTGCCCAGCAGCACGCCGATGAAGTGCGGCACGGCACCGGCGCCCGGCGAGCCGTAGTTGGCCTTCTCGGGATTGGCCTTGCACCAGGCGAGGAAGCTCGGGATGTCCTTGATGCTGTCGGGCACCGCGGGTCCGACACAAAAACCGAAATCGAAGGTGCAGCCCAGGGTCACCGCAGTGACGTCGGTGAAGGCGTTGTAGGCCAGGTTCTTGTAGATGTGCGGATAGATCATCAGCATCGAGGCCGGCGTCTGCAGGATGACGCTGCCGTCGGTCGGCGCCCCCTTCATGGACTGAACGGCGATCTGGCCGCCGGCGCCCGGCTTGTTCTCGACGAGCGCGCTCTTGGTAAAGGCACTGCCGCGCAGGTTCTCGGCGACGCGCCGGCAGAGCGTGTCGGACGTGCCGCCCGGCGGGAAGCCGGTGACGATCTTGACGCTGTCGAGCGGCGGCGCGGGCTGCGCCTCGCTGCGATCCGGCGAGCCGAGCCCGGCGAGCACCACAGCGGCGCCGGAAGCGCCGACCAAGCGGCGGCGGGTGATGGTCATCAGTGTTTCTTCCGATAAGGGATGGTGGCGCGGACTGTCGCCCACTTGCGCGGCGCCGACAAGAGCTCAGGGATGCCAGGGTACGGATCGGGATGGGCTTGCCGGGCCGCGGCGCGCCGATCCGGCGCGTGCCGTCGGGATTGATCGTCACCTTGTTGCGGAAAGCACCCCACTCGCCGGTGGAGGCATTCCGGCGGATATGGGAATGGTGTAGGCGCCGGGCGCGGCGCTGTCGCCGAAGACCGGACCCACGCGAAGGTGCTGCTGGCCAATGGCGCGGGGGTAGACCAGCATCAGCCACGACGAGCCGTCCTCAAGCATCATCAGCGCGATCAGCAGGGTCCCTGCGGCATAGGCAACAGACCTGAACCGCGAGCGTGGATTCATCGATCGACGGTGCGGTTCGGGGCGAGCATGCGAAACTCTCCAGAACCGCCGGTTTCCGTCCACGACGCCAGACGGCCGCGGATTGCGCCGCCGAAGCCCCTCCGGTATGTTCCGCGCGCCGGACCCGTAGCTCAGCTGGATAGAGCGCTGCCCTCCGAAGGCAGAGGTCGTGAGTTCGAATCTCGCCGGGTCCGCCAA
>CADECW010000027.1 GCA_902825855.1 uncultured Rhodospirillales bacterium
GTCAGTTGACCTCGAGCCAATCGCGGCGGACTTTGGGCGCGTCGCGCAGGCTGTCCGGGTTGCCCTCGAAGACGATCTGGCCGTGACCCATGACATAGACGCGCTGCGACACGCGCATGGCGATTGTCAGCTTCTGTTCGACGAGAAGGACCGAAACTCCCTGCCGACAGATTTCGCGAATGACCTCGGTGACGACGTCGACAATCTTGGGGGCCAATCCTTCGGTTGGCTCATCGATCAAAATGACACGTGGATTGCCGAGAAGCGAGCGGCAGATCGTCAACATCTGTTGCTCTCCACCAGACAACATGCCGGCCGCCGTGTTGCGGCGCACCTTGAGTTGCGGGAAGAATTCGAACATCTGGTCAACCGTCCAGGTCGGAACACCGGAACGAGGTGGCTGCATCCCGATCCGCAAATTCTCGTCGACCGTGATATTGGCGAAGATCTCACGCTCCTCCGGCACGTAGGCGACGCCGACGCGCGCCACCTGGAAGGCACGTTCGCCGGCAAGCTCGCGCCCGGCGAGGCGCACGCGCCCCGCGGTCGGCGGCACCAATCCCATGATGGCCTTCAGGGTCGTCGACCGGCCCGACCCGTTTCGCCCCAGCAGGCTCACGATTTCGCCGGATGCGATCACCATCGAGACGCCATGCAGGATATGACTCTTGTCGTAGTGGGCGTGCAGGCCCTCGACCTCCAGAAGGTTGGCCATCAGTGCACCTCCTCGCCGAGATACGCTTCCTGCACCTTCCGGTCGGCGCGCACCGCCGACGGCTCGCCAGAAGCGATGATCTCACCATAGACCAGCACCGAGACCTGGTCGCAGAGCGTGAACACGACGCTCATGTCGTGCTCCACGACCAACAGCGTACGTCCTTCGGTGACTCGGCGGATGAGGTCGACGATGTAGTTTGTCTCGTCGCGAGACATGCCAGCCGTCGGCTCATCGAGGATCAGCACAGCTGGATCCGTGGCAAGCGCCATGCCCATCTCCAGAATTCGCTGCTCGGAGTAAGCCAGGTCGCCGGCGAGACTGTCGCGCCGCCGGGTCAGACGGAGTTTCTGGAGATACTCATCCACCTCCTCGTTGACCGCCGTCAGGCTGCCGATCGGCTGGAACAGCGTGAGGCGATGGCCACGCCGTCCCATGATCGAGATGCGCAGGTTCTCGGCCACGCTCATGCGCGGAAAGACGTTGGTAATCTGGAATGACCGCGAGAGCCCCAGTCGGTTGATGATGTGCGGCGCGAGCCCGGCGATGGGGGATCCGTTGAGCAGAATATCGCCGGAGGTCGGCGCGTAGTGGCCCGAAATCAGGTTGAACAACGTCGACTTTCCGGCACCGTTCGGGCCGATCAGCGCGTGGCGCTGGCCGCCCAACACGGCGAGATCGACGCCGCGTATGATTTCGGTGTCGCCGAAGGACTTTCTGAGAGCCTTGAGCTCCAGCACCGGCTCACCGATCGGAGAGGGCTGCGCGCTCATGGGGGAGGAGCCACTGGTGCTGCGCTCGCTGACGGCGCAATCGGCTCATCCGGCAACTCACGCGTCGCCGCGAGCCATGCCCGCGCGGTGATCCGTCGGGCCATTGGCAGGAGCGTGCCACCGATCGCCAGCAGCATGATCGGAATGGCCCAAGTCACAGGCGAAAACGGCTCGAACGAATGACCGAACAGCTGGTACGGCACCCACTCGCCCTTGGCTGCTGTACGTTTGGCGAGGTAGGCATCGGTCAGCACCACGTGAATGCTCTCCACCACGAAAACCAGACCCGCGATCAGCAGCAGCCCGACGAACAGGCACAACAGGTAGGGCGCGGCGAGATGCTTCCAGCCATTGGCCTTGATCTTGCGGGCGTGCAAGTCGACAAGACCGCCAAGCCCTTGCGGCGCGAACAGCATGACGAGCACGAAGATCAGGCCCTGGTAGAGCAGCCACGAGCGGGTGAGATCGGATGTGATACGCGCAAAAAATGTCATGATCATCGCGCCGAGCGCCGGCCCGAAGAAGGTGCCGGCGCCGCCGATGAAAGTCTGAAGCACGACGTTGGCCGAGGCCTGCGCGGAGAAGATCGTATAGTTGGCGGCCTCGTTGGCAATGGCAAGCAGAGCCCCGGCAACGCCGGCGAAAAGGCAGGAAATCGCGAAGATCAGCGTGCGAGCGACATGGGTATTGAATCCCAGGAACCGCACGCGCTGCTCGTTGTCGCGCAGGGCCAGCGCCAGCCGTCCGACCGGCGTCTTGGTGAATGCCCACATGCACCAGGCCGACACGACGAACCAGCCGAGGGTCAGATAGTAGACTTCGGCGTCGGAGCCGAAGCTGATGCCCCACGACGGTCCGCGGATCGTCGCAATGCCCGACTCTCCGCCGAATAGCGCGTTCCAGGTCGGCGCCAGCGTGAACAGGAGTTCGGCCAACGCCAAGGTGACCATCGAGAAGTACACGCCCGTGCGTTGGGTAGCGAACCACCCGAAGACCAGTCCGAACAGAAAGCCGACCAACGCGCCGGCAAGCGGGATCATCGGCGTCGGGAAACCGAACAGCTTGTGCTCGATCGCACGCATCAGATGCAGCGCGGCGAATGCGCCGAGTCCATAGTAGGCAGAATGGCCGAACGAGAGCATTCCCGCCTGGCCCATGGCGAGAGCGAAGGCGAGTGCGAACAACGCGGCGATCATCATCTTGATCGCCGCGTTCAGCAGGTTGGGTGACAGGAACAGAGGCAATATGACGAGCAGTCCGAGCGCGGCCAGCAGCGGGACGATGGTGCGCGTGTTGATCACTGGCGATCTCCCATCAGGCCGGCCGGGCGGATGAGCAAGACGAGAAGCATGAGCAGGAACGGCATGCTGTTGGCGATAGTCGAGAGCTGTAGGGTGAAAAGGCCACCGACGTCGCTTGCCCATGAACCGAGCCCGAACAGACCGAACAGATCGGCGATCGACACGTTGAGGCCGACGGAGAAGGAGATGAAAAGCCCGATCATCAGCGACGCGATGAGGGCGCCGACAACCGACCCGAGTCCGCCTATGACGACGACGACGAACACGAGCGTGCCGAAGTCGACCGCCATGTTGGGACCGGTCGGGTAGAACGCTCCGGCTACGGCGCCGGCTAGCCCTGCCAGGGCGGAGCCCCCTGCAAACACCGCCATGTAGACCACGGGCAGATTGTGGCCGAGCGCCTCGACCGTGGCAGGCCGATAGGTCGCTGCGCGCACGACGATGCCGACGCGGGTACGGGTGAGCAGCAGGTAGAGGATGACGAACATCGCAAGCGCCACGGCGCCCATGAACAGCCGGTAGAACGGATAGTTGGTCTCGAAGATCGTGAAGGCGGCAAAGCGCATGTAGTTCGGCATCTGGTAGCTGACCAACGCGTCGCCGTAGAACAGCTTGATCACTTCTTCGATGATGAAGGCGAGGCCGAAGGTAAGCAGCAGCTCGTGCGCGTGCCCGTACTTGTGAACTCGGCGCAGCATGTAGCGCTCGACGAGGACGCCCGCCAACCCCGCGACTACTGGCGCAAGCAGAAGTCCGATCCAGAAGCCGCCGAGTCGCGTCAGCGTGAAACCGACATAGGCGCCCAGCATGTAGAACCATGCGTGGGCAAAGTTCAGTACGCCCATCATGCCGAAGATCAGCGTGAGTCCCGCTGAAACCATGAAGAGCAGCAGTCCGTGAACGATGCCGTTCAGGACCGAGACGACGATGTATTCCAAGTCGCCCCCACTCGAATGAACCTAGGGTGGCAAGAAAGCGCGGTGGCAGCTGCCCTCATGCCAATCCCGTGCATGAGGGCAGCGGTGGCTGTCGGCCGCGACCGGCGTCAGGCCGGCGGGCGCTCCATCTTGCAGCTCGGTTGCACCGGGCTGGAGGCTTGCTCACCCGTCAGCAGGCGAATGGTCTTGAAGCCGTTGTCGGTGTTGTCGGCCTTGAACTTGGCGTCCTTCGACACGACGGCGATGGCCAGCGGCACCAGCGCCTGATGGTCCTCAGACCGCATCTTTATCGGACCCATCGACGTGTCGACCGTGACCTTTTCCATTGCGTGGGCTAACGCCTTGACGCTGAGCTTGTCGCCCGGCTTTGCCTTCAGCGCCTTCAGCGCCTCGCCGAGGCCCCACATGGCATGAGTGACATGGCCCTGCACGTTCAGCGGATACTGGCCGGTCTTGGCCTTGAAGTCCTCCGCGAACGCCGCCGTCTTCTCGCCGTTGGCATCGGGAAAGAAGGTCGATTGCGTGTAATGGCCGACCGCGGTGTCGCCGGCGTTGGCAATGTTGCCCGGCTGGTCGATCCAATAGGCGAGAAAGCGTGCCTTGAGCCCCGAGTCGCCCGCAGCCTTCATCAGCAGCAGAAGATCGTTCGACCAGTTGCCGGTCACCACCGTGTCGGGCCCCGCCTCCTTGATCTTGGCGACGTACGGCGCGAAATCCTGAATTTTGTTCACGTCATGGATCACGTCACCAACGATCGTGTAGCCGTAGTCTTTGGCATAATCACGGGTCAGCTTCTGGACGTCGTGGCCCCAGCTGTAGTTCTGGCCGATGATGTAGACCTTGCTGCCAAGCGCGTTTGCCTCCTTCATCGCGATCAGCATCGCCTTGAGGCGGATCTCGGCGTTCCCGTTCCAGCGGAAATGATAGAAGTGGCACTTCGGCCCAGTGAACTCCATCGCCTCGGCGCCGACGTTGATCCACATGATCTCCTTGCCGGGATTGCGCGCATTGTGCTTCTGCACGTCCGCCGTGATCTGCCCGCCGATAGCCGACGACGCTCCCTGGATGATGATCTGAGCACCGTCATTGATGGCGGCCTTGAGCTTGTCAGCTGCTTCCGAGGGCCCTCCCTGGTTGTCGTATTCGAGGAGCTTGACTCCGTCCGGCCAGGCCTTTTCCGCCTCGACCTTGGCCAATCCATATTTTACCGCCGACTGGAACAGCTTTCCCGTTACGGCTTGGCCACCGGACAACGACTCGATGAGAGCGATTTTGACAGGCTCGGCATTTGCGACGCCGGCCAGTAAGCAAGCTGCTGTAAAACACGTAGCGGCGACTATCGTCTTGGTCATGCGTGTCCTCCTGCTTTTTCTTACTTCCTCCGTTCAAACTCGGTTACGCTACCAGTGATGCATGTGCCCTGCAGCTTTGCGGGCCAGCTCAAATCCGTCAATACCCGGGGACGGTTCAACCGCAGGGCCGAAGCCACGGGCTGAAGATCTGCCCGACTGATCGGCCAGCCAATCAGGCGATGACCAGCACTGCCTTGCCGAGCACGTCGAGATACGGCGTCACGCCGAGGCCCGGACCGGTCGGCGCCTTGATGTAGCCGCCGCGATGCTGCGGCCCGCCATCGGCGATGCTCCGGGTGTTGTAGCCGTTTACGTCACTCGAGCTGAAGCGGAATGCCTCGGGTGTCGAATGGGCGAGATGGGCGATCGCCGCCGTTACGATGTCGCTGCCGCCCGAGTCCTCGATGGTCATCGCGATGCCCATGGCGACGCAGAAGTCGCGCATCTGGCGTGCCATCGTGATACCGCCCACCTTGCTCAGCTTGATGTTGACCACGTCCATCGCCTGATCGGCATGGGCGCGCAGCAGCATGGCCGGGCCGTCGATGATCTCGTCGAGGACGAAAGGCAGGCTGGTGCGCCGCCTAATGCCGAGGCACTCGCCATAGCCCAGGCAAGGCTGCTCCAGATAGAGGTCGATATCCTCGATAGCGCGCACCACGCGCGCTGCCTGGTAGGGCAGCCAGCTCGTGTTGGCGTCGGCCACGAGGACCTCGCCGGGTTTCAGGCTCGCGGCGACGGAGCGGATACGGGCGATGTCGAGATCGGCGTTGCCGCCGACCTTTATCTGGAAATGGTGATGGCCCTCGGCGCGACATACGGCGACACGCTCGACCATGCGCTCTGGCGTATCCTGCGAGATCGCGCGATAGCACTTGACCGCCTCGCCCTGGCAGCCGCCCAGCAGAGTCGAGACAGGCACGCCGCAGCTGAGTCCGAGAATGTCCCAGCAGGCGATGTCGAGTGCCGACTTCACGTAAGGATGGCCCTTGAGGTGCTGGCCCATGATCCGGTTGACGACACCGAGCTGCCTTGGATCCTGGCCGAGCAAATGCGGCGCCAGCTCGGCGAGCCCGGCGCGCACGCCGTTGGCGTAGGCCGGCAGATAGGCCGGCCCGAGCGGACAGACCTCGCCATGGCCGATCAGGCCGGCATCGGTATGGAGGCGCACGACCGTGGAGTCGTAGGTGCGGATCGACTGGCCGCCCGACCAACTGTAGGTGCCCTCCCGCAAAGGCAGATCGACCTGATGGACCGTGATCTGGGTGATCTTCATTAGACGCCTACGTGCGATATGCTAACTTTTGTGCGGATCACGACTTTTCGAAACTGCATCATTTCCTTGATCCACCAACGTTTCAGGACCCAGTCGGCCGGCCAATGTCGATCGAGCACGCCCAAAGTTGTTCACATATTGAACTTTCGTACAAGCCGGCCGTCGAGGTGACCCTGGACGTCGAAGGACGGTCAGTACCGGCCCGGATGGGCGACACGCTGGCGGCGGCGCTGTGGGCAGCGGGCATCACTGCGCTGCGCGAGACTGCGCGCGGTGAGAGGCGCGGATTGTTCTGCGGCATGGGCGTCTGCAACGACTGCCTCGTGAGCATCGACGGCCGGCAAAGCCAGCGCGCCTGCATGACCAAGGTGACCGGACCACACACTGTTCGCCGGCAGGGCTTCCCCGTTCGCCTGCCGGAGTCGGCAACCGGCGAGGCGCCGATCCTCTCGTCGGACCTCGCCGTGCGCACGCCTGATCTGCTGGTGATCGGCGGCGGCGCGGGCGGCCTGTCGGCGGCGTCGGTGGCGGCCGAGGCAGGTCTCGGCGTCGTGCTGATCGACGAACGCGCCCGACCGGGCGGACAGTTCTTCAAGCAGCCGGGAGAAGCGCATCGCTTCGCCGCCACCATGGCAGCCGACGCACAGGTTGCCGAAGGACGCACGCGCATCGATCGGGCGCGCCGGGCCGGCGTCGAGATCATCTCCAACGCCGACGCGTGGGGCGCGTTCGCGCCCATGACGATAGGCGTCACGACGCCAGCACAGTCGCTGTTGTTCCGGCCACGCCGGTTGATCGTCGCGACCGGCGCTTACGAGCGTGGCGTGCCGGTGCCGGGATGGACACTGCCCGGCGTCGTGACCACGGGCGCGGCTCAGACGTTGCTCAAGACCGACGGCGTACTGCCCGGCCGTCGGATCGCGGTTTGCGGCAACGGCCCGCTCAACCTGCAGGTCGCGCTGGAACTGGCGCGCGCCGGTGCCCAAGTCACAGTGGTCGCGGAATTGGCCCGACGGCCCGGTCTCGGCGACGCCGGCTCCTTGCTGCGCCTGATGACGAGCGACATCGGCCTCGCCTGGCAGGGCGTCGACATGCTGCTCGAGATGCGCCGGCGCCGCATCCCGCTCCTCTACGGCCAGCACCTGACTCGCATCGAGCAGTCCGGCGAGGAGCTCGCGGCGTGGCTCGGCCAACGCCGCTTCGAGGTCGATGCGGTCCTGATGGGTTATGGCTTCATGCCGACCAACGAATTGCTGCGTGCGCTAGGCTGCCGGCACGATTTCGATGCCGAGCGCGGTCATCTCGTCACCCAGCGCAATGAGGATTGCGAGACGAGCGTGGCCGGCGTCCACGCTGTCGGCGACTGCTGCGGACTGGGCGGAGCACGATCGGCAGCCGACGAAGGCATGATCGCGGGCGCCGCCGTCGCGCGCGCCCTGGGATGCGCTGTCGACCCGCGGGCGGTGGCGAATGCACGCCGAGCGTTGCTGCGTCATCGTCGCTTTCAAAACGCGCTATGGCGAGTGTTCGCCGCACCGCGCCCGCGGGCCGAACGAGAAGAGCCCGATACGATCGTCTGCCGCTGCGAGGAAGTGACTCTCGGCGCTGTCGAAGCGGCGGTGGGAGACGGCGTGCCGACGATCGGAGAGGTCAAGCGGCGCACGCGGCTTGGCATGGGCCGCTGCCAGGGCCGCTATTGCGCCCCCATGCTGGCGTCGCTGCTGGCGGAGCAACAGGGACGGCCGATCGACGAACTCGCCTTCTTCGCGCCCCGCGTGCCAGCCAAGCCGGTCGCGATCCGCGATCTCGTGCGCCTTGGCTCAGCCGCGCCATGACGAGCCCATCATGACGGATGGGCGGCGCGTGCCCGCCGAGATCGGTACCGTGATCGTGGGCGGAGGAATCGTCGGGATGTGCCTCGCCTGGTTCCTGGCCGAGGAGGGTCATGACGTAGCCGTGGTCGATGACGGCCGGCATGCCGGCACCATCGCCAACGCGGGCGGGCTGCATGTTCAGCTTCAAAGCCGTTTCATGCGTCTCTATCCCGAGATGGTGCCTGCCTTCGAGGAGACGCTGCCCTTCTACCCGCGCGCGGTGCGGCACTGGCAGGCACTGGCCGGGCGCCTGGGCGAGGACATAGAACTCGCCGTGACCGGTGGCCTGATGGTGGCGGAGAGCCGCGAACAATACGAGTTCCTGGAGAAGAAGTGCCGTCGCGAGCGGCAGCTCGGCCTGGAAGTCGAGATGCTGGATCGTGCCGCGCTCGACCGCGTCGCACCTTATTTCGCGCCGAGCATCGTCGGCGCCGAATTGTGCATCACCGAAGGCAAGGTCAATCCGCTGCTGGCGAACCAGGCGATCCGGCGCAGGGCGCTGGCGGCAGGCGTCGTCCATTGCACGGAGACACGGGTTGGCAGCCTTGCCCGCGTCGCCAACGGCTTCGCGATCGAGACCAGCCGCGGCTCGATCCGCGCTGGCCGCATCGTCATCGCCGCCGGCGCCGGCTCGGGGGCACTTGCGGCAGAGTTCGGCCTCATCGTGCCGACACGTGCCGAGCCTTTGCACATGAACATCACCGAGGCGACCGAGCCGCTGATCCACCACATGGTGCAGCACGCCGACCGACAGATCACCATGAAGCAGCTCTCGGCCGGCATGGTGGTGATCGGCGGCGGCTGGCCCGCGACGCTGGCGGGTGCCGACGAGCATCCCACCGTGGAGCTCGACAGCCTGATCGGGAGCCTGAGCCTCGCCCAGCATGTCATCCCGCGCATCGGCGCGCTGCGCCTAATCCGGACCTGGGCAGGCGTCAACACCAGCGTCGATGGGCGGCCCGTGGTCGGACCGGTGAGAGGCCTGCCCGGCCTGTTTTTCGCCATTCCCGGCGACGCAGGCTACACGCTCGGTCCGCTGACGGCGCGGCTGGTCGCCGACACGATGCTCGGCCGCACGCCAGAAGCGCCGATAGGCGGCTATACGGCCGATCGCTTCAATTAGGGTCAACTCAATAGAGCTTGCCCCGACTGGCTGGCTCCGGACCGATTCCGGACCTTCGCCAGTTTTATCGATCTAGGGCTGCGTTTCGAACTTTCGGATTGACCCGACTTGCGTGACCCATGGCTGAGCGGAGCGAGACCACCACTGAGTCTGGGGGATTATCTGGTCGCGTTGCCGAATGGAGCCCAGACGGATGGCATAAATCTTCGGGCCTGTTCCGGCGGTTGTCGCGTAGATATGCGTTCCACATTCCGGGCAAAACGCTTGTGGCCGCTTGTTCCCGCTTTCGGCAATCTTGACGTAGATTTTCGGTTCGCCCGAAAGCAACTTGAAAGCGTTTTCGCGTGTGAAGGTGTGCACGCGGAACGCGGAGCCGGAGAACGTCTGGCAGTCAGTGCAATTGCAGAGCAAGGTCTTGTCCGGCTCAATCTCAGCTTCAAAAGTGATGTATCCGCAGTGACAACGCCCGTCGATTTTCATGGTGCCTGCCCCTTTTGTCACATCGTTCACCGCGCGAGCTTAATCGGTACTTCAGAGTAGGAAAAAGGGTCAGTCGTTGGCGAATTGCTCAATGTATCCAATGTCTGGAGTAAGTCTGAAAACAGAAATAGGCGCGCGCTATTGGGTTTTGAGCGTAGTCTCTTGCCGGACCGCAGACCGGGAAGAACCCTATCCCGGAAGCGCCAGCGAGATGCGCTGGGCACCAGCCAACAGCTCGGTCAGCACGCGCGTGCGCATGTCCTCGGGTGTCACGCGTGCCGAGGGACAGCACATATTGAGCGCCGCCTTGATGTTGCCTGCGCGATCGCGGATCGGGACGGAGATTGCGCGCAAGCCTGCCTCCAGTTCCTGGTCGACGATCGACCAGCCCTGCCGGCGTGTCTCCTCGATGATGCCGCGCAGCTTCACCTTCGAAGTGACGGTGTTGGCCGTGAACTTCTCGAGCTTGACGTTGGCCAGGTACTCGTCGAGTTCCTGCTCGGAAAGGCCAGACAGGAGCACGCGCCCGGTCGACACGGCATATGCCTCCGCGCGATTGCCGACGTTGATGCCGACGTTCATGACCCGACGCGAGGCGGCCCGCGCGACGTAGACGGCCGAGGTACCATCGAACACGGCAACGAAGCAGGACTCCGACAGTTTCTCGGACAGTTCGTTCAGCACCGGCTGGGCGACGTCACAGATGTCCATCGACGACAGGGCGGTGAAGCCCAGTTCCAGCACCTTCGGATGGAGGCGGAAATACTTGCCGTTGGTCTCGACGTAGCCTTCACGCACCAGGGTGAGGAGAAAACGACGCGCCGCGGCGCGGTTCATGTCGGTGCGGTCGGCGACCTCGCTCAGCGTCATGCTGGGCTTCGCCCGCGTGAAGGCCCGAATCACTTCCAGACCGCGGGCGAACGAACTCACGTAGTCGCCATTTTCCTGATCGGAAGCCGCTAGGTCTGCCATGCTTTCGTCTTCTCAACTCTCACGCCTGGGGACTGTTCCGATACACCGGTCGCTGTGTGGACTGAAAGTCTTCACGGGGACGCATCTAGCTTATACACGAACATATGTTCGTATATCGCGCATCTCAACCTGTAATAAAGGCCATCCATCTCGGCTGGAATTGGCGCTTCGCACAGACGGAATCCAGAAGTTTCGCAGAAAAAGTCCCCAATCTCGGACCCGTTTCACGCCCGCGAAGGCAGCATGATGGGTGGCCAATCTGCTTGCCAACCGCCTCAGCGCCTTAAATAATTCCGCACGGATGTTCGGATAGCGAGCGCGAAATCGCTGCAAATGCGCGGCCGGACATCCGAGGGGATTCTCGAAGGGAGCCAGACATGAAGAAGGGAACTGTTTCGCGCCGCTCGGCCGTGATGGGTGCAAGTGCGGTGGGCGCATTGGGCATGGCCGGCGCATTGGCACCGGCTACGCCAGCGAAGGCGCAGGGCGGAGTGACACTGCGCTGGTGGTCGACTCAGTCTGTGCCGGCCCAGCTCGAAGCCTACAAGTTCCAGATCGCGCAGTTCGAGGCGGCCAACCCGGGCATCAAGGTCGCGTTCGAACCGACCTCGAACGAGACCTATGCCGCCCAGCTCGCCGCTGCTTTTGCCAGCGGCCAGGTCCCGAACATCGTCACCCACCTGCCGTCCTTCGCCGTCACCAACTACTGGCGCAACGGCCTGCTGGAGCCGTTCAACGACGTCATCCAGATGGTCGGCCCGGAGAAGTTCTATCCCGACGCCAACCGCATCTACGAGGTCGAGAAGGGCGTCTATGGCGGCGCCGGCATCGGCGGCACCGCGGCCAACACGCTGTGGCTGCGCACCGACCTGATGAAGAAGGCCGGCATCGACAGCGTTCCCAAGACCTGGGACGAGCTGCGCGCCGCGGCGCGCAAGATGCAGGGCGGCGGCATCTACGGTGCGCCCCTGCCCTACGCAAAGAACAGCATGACCACGCTGGTCTTCATTTGCTTCGTGCGTCTGGCCGGCGGCCAGGTGTTCACGCCGGACCTCGAGGTCGCGATCGACAGCAAGGAAGCGCTGAATGCGCTCGAGTTCTACAAGTCGATGCGCGAGCTCTGCCCGCCCGGCGCGACCGGCTATTCATGGGGCGAGAGCCTGACCGCGTTCGTCTCGGGCGCCACCGCCACCGGCCTCTATACCGGCCGCGTGCTGGCCAATGTGGTTGCGCAGAACCCGGGCATCCAGGATTCGCTCGCCGCCGCGACCTATCCGTCTATCGCCGCCGGCGTTCCGTCGTGGACGTTCAACGACTTCCCCAGCATCTTCATCCCGAAGGCGGCCAAAGACATGGGGGCGACCAAGAAGTTCGCAGCCCACATCTTCGCGCCCGAGGGCTACATCAAGCAGCTCCACGCGGCGCCCGGCCACGTACTGCCGGTGCTGAAGACCATCGCCGACGATCCGCGCTACCTCGACAACCCGATCATCGCCAAGTACCCGAAGGAAGTGAAGCTGATGGCCGAGAACTCGGCGGCCGGCTTCAACCTCGGTTTCGAATCGCCCAAGCACAAGCCGAACCTCAAGGCCGGCGACGTCGTCAATAGCGGCGTCATCGCCGAGCTGGTGCAGCGCGTCTGCCTGAACAACGAGGATCCCAAGAAGGTGTTGGGCGAGACGGCGGTGAAGATCGAAAAGATTGCCAAGGGCTGAGCCCGACATGACGCTTGCCGCGGCCCCGGCGCGCGCGACGACGCCGGGCCTTAAACTATCGACGCAATATGGACTGCTCGGCGCGCTCCTGATCGCGCCGACGGTCCTGATCTTCTGCGCCGTCATCGTCTATCCCCTGGTCTCGGCGATCTATCTCAGCCTGTTCTCGATCTATACGCCGACACTGAAAGGGCGCTGGGTCGGCCTCGACAACTACTCCGAGCTTCTGGCCTCCGGCGAGTTCTGGAACGCCTTCTGGGTCAATGTCGTGTGGACCGTGGGCACGCTTTCCCTGCAGATCGTGCTGGGCGTGGCGCTTGCGCTGCTGTTGCACCAGAACATCGTCTTCCGCTCGCTGGCGCGCAGCCTGATCCTGTTCCCCTACTTCATGTCGACGGTCGTGGCCGTGCTTGTATGGCGCTGGGTGTTCAACGACCTCTACGGCATCCTCAACCACGCCATGATGTGGACCGGCCTCTTGTCGATGCCGATCGATTGGGTCGGCCAGATGCCCAATGCCATGATCAGCGTCATCCTGGTCGGTGCCTGGAAGTATTTCCCCTTCGTCGTGATCAGCGTTCTGGCCCGCCTGCAGACCATCCCCGACCATCTCTACGAGGCCGCCACCATGGACGGCGCCGGCGCCTGGGGCCGCTTCACGGACATAACCCTGCCGCAGCTGCGCGAGGTGCTGTTCATCGTGATCCTGCTGCGCGCCATCTGGGACTTCAAGGAATTCGACCTGATCTACCTGCTGACCGGCGGCGGCCCGGTGACGGCGACACAGACGCTGCCACTGCTGGTCTACAAGCAGGCCTTCGCGCTCAACGAAATGGGCGGCGCCTCGGCGGTCGCCGTACTGATGATGCTGTTCATGCTGGGCTTCATGGTCCTGTATTTCCGCTACGGCCGGCCGACGGAGAGCTGACCGATGAAGCGTTCCGCCCTGTCGGGAGTCCTGTTCAACCTCTTCGCCTGGGCGATCGTGGTCGTCGTGTCGTTTCCGCTGATCTGGACGATCGTCACCTCGCTCAAGCCGCAGACCGAGTTGTTCCGCATCCCGCCAAGCCTGCTACCGGGCAACGTCACTTTCGAGCACTATTACAAGCTCCTGTTCGGCACGAAGTTCCTGACCTACTTCGGCAACTCGGTGATCGTCTCGATCGCAACGACCGCGCTGGTCATCGTCGTCGGCGTGCTGGGCGCGCACAGCCTCGTGCGCTTCTCCTACCCGGGCCGCGAGCGGCTGGCGCAGCTCGTGCTCTTCACCTACCTGCTGCCGTCGGTGGTGCTGATCATCCCGCTCTACCTGATGCTGGTGAGCCTGGGTCTCGCCAACACCCTGTTCAGCCTGACGATCGCCTACACGACCTTCGCCCTGCCCTTCGCACTGTGGCTGCTGCGCTCCTTCATGGCGGGCATCCCGCAGGACCTGGAGGCGGCCGCCATGGTCGACGGCGCCTCGCGCATGGGCGCATTCTTCGACGTGATCCTGCCGCAGGCCCTGCCCGGCATCATCTCGACCGCCGTCTTCACTTTCATCCTGGCGTGGAACGAATACCTGTTCGCCCTGGTGCTGGTGAACCAGGACTCCTCGCGCACGCTGACGACCGGCGTGATCACCATGCTGGTGACGTCCTTTCACATCGAATGGTCGATGCTGATGGCTGCTTCGGTGATGATGAGCGTGCCGGTTATCGTCGTCTTCGCCTTCCTGCAGAAACACCTGACCCGCGGCTTCGGCGCGGGCGGCGTCAAGGGTTGAGTGCGTCATGGCCAAGGTGACTTTCGATCGCGTCCACAAGGCCTTCGGGGCTTTCGTCGCGCTCGAGGAGCTGAGCCTTTCCATCCAGTCGGGGGAGTTCGTCAGCCTGCTGGGGCCGTCGGGCTGCGGCAAGACCACGACGTTGCGCATGCTGGCAGGGCTCGAGCAGCCGACACGCGGGACGATCAGCGTGGGCGATCGTGTCGTCAACGACCTGGCGCCGGGTCAACGCGACCTCGCCATGGTGTTCCAGTCCTACGCGCTCTATCCGCACATGACGGTGGCGCAGAATATCGAGTACCCACTGCGCAAACGTGGCGTTGCCCGCGCCCGGCGCCGCGAGCTGGTCGAACGCGCGGCCACCCAGCTCCAGCTCGAGGCTCTGCTCGATCGCAAGCCGCGTCAGCTCTCCGGCGGCCAGCAACAGCGCGTGGCCCTGGGCCGCGCCCTGGTTCGCAATCCGGCAGCCTTCCTGCTCGACGAGCCGCTCAGCAACCTCGACGCCAAACTGCGCTCGCACATGCGTGCCGAGCTGATCGAACTGCACCAGCGCATTGGCAAGACGATGATCTATGTCACGCACGACCAGCTCGAGGCGATGACCATGTCCGACCGCATCGCCGTGCTCGACCAGGGTCGGTTGCAGCAGTTCGATACGCCGCAGGAGATCTATCGCCGGCCGGTCAGCCTGTTCGTCGCGGGTTTCATCGGCACGCCGGCGATGAATTTCATCAGGGGCACGATCCGGCCCGACGGCAACCGGCTGATATTCGAGGCCGGCCGACTATCGCTGAAACTGCCGCGCCCGCTCGTCCGCCCGGATGCGCTGCGTGACGACGGCGTCGCCGTGGTCCTGGGCGTACGGTCGGAGGATGTCGGGCTGGCCGCCGACGGCGAGCGCGCGACGGTCAAGGTCGTCGAGCCGACGGGCCACGAGAGCATCGTGTTCTTCGACCTGATGGACCACACGGTGGTCGGCCGCGTCGGCCCGGACGTCCATCTCGCCCCGGGCCAGCCGGTTGGCCTCACCTTGAACGCCGCCAAGCTGCATTTCTTCGATGCCGGGACCGGCGCCGAGGGAGGACGCCGGCTGAATGCCGACCAGGCGTCGGCCGCCGTTACCGCCAGTCTCGTTGCATAGTTTCAGAACGGAGCAAGACGAACATGGACCGCAATAGTGTGAAGTGGTGGGGACCCATCCCGGCGATCGTCACGCCGTTCGATGACGGTGGCGCGATCGACGAAAAGCTGCTCGCGAGAAACATCGACAACCTGATGTCCAACGGCGCCACGGGCATCGTGATCGGCGGCTGCACGGGCGAATTCTGGGCCATGTCGATGGAGGAACGCACCGCGCTGTTCAAGATGGGCGTCAAGGCGATGGCGGGCCGCGGCTTCGTCATCGCGGGCTCGGGTGCCGTACGTGTCGAGGACGCCATCATGCTGACCCGCGCCGCCCATGACGCTGGCTGCGACGGCGGGCTGGTGCTGCCGCCCTACTTCGTGAAGCTGAACGACGACGAGATCTTCGCCCACTATGAGGCGCTTTCGCGCGCCGTCGATGGCCCGGTGATGCTCTACAACATCCCCGGCAACGCCGTGAATGCACTGAGTCCCGCCCTCGTCCGGCGGCTGGCCGATCTCGATTGCATCGTCGGCGTCAAGGAAAGCTCGGGCGACTGGAACAACTACTACGCCACGGCGATTGCCGTGCAGGACCGCCTGCGCGTGTTCTGCGGCCCGTCGTCCGTGTTCGGCGTGCCGGCGGTACAGGCCGGCGCCGATGGCGTGATCGACTGCTTCCCGAACATGTGGGCGCCGGGCTGCCTCGACCTCTACTACACCGCACGCGACGGCAAGGTCGACGAAGCACGGAGGCTTCAGGAAATCGGCGTGCGGCTCACGACGCTGTTCACGACCGGCGGCCGTACGCTCTATCCCGCGACCAAAGCGGCGATGGACATGCTGGGCCTGCCCGGCGGGAAGCTTCGCCCGCCGCTCCGACCGCTTACCGGCGAGCCGCTGGCCGGACTGCGCCGCGGCCTGGTCGAACTCGGCCTGCTTGCTGAAGGCGCACCGGCCGCTCGCCGGACCGCCGCCTAGAACCTGGAAGGAGGAACCCCATGACCGCTCAGCTCACGCCCCGCAAGTACAAGGTGAACTACGGCGAGTTCTACGGTATTGGCCCCAACGGCAACCTGTGGGTCGAGGATTGCGACGTGAAGGCCTTGGCCGACCGCTTCGGCACGCCGCTGTTCATCATCTCCGAATCGCAGTTCAGATACACCTACCGGCAGTTCCGCGACGCCTTCCGCGCAAACTACCCGGATGTCGAAATCCTGTTCGCCAACAAGTCGAGCAACGGACTCGCCATCCGCCACATCATGAATCAGGAGGGCGCGGGTGGCGACTGCTTCGGCGTCAACGAGATGTATCTCGCGCTGCTCGCCGGCACCAACCCCAAGACGCTGGTGCTGAACGGCTCGAACAAGCAGACCGAAGAGCTCGAGATGGCGGTGCAGAACGGACTCTGCATCAACATCGACGCCATGGACGAGCTCGACCGCATCGAGGCGGTCTGCAAGCGGCTCGGCAAGGACGCCGATATCGGCATTCGGCTCAAGCTCGACCTCGAGCCGCTGGCCAGGTACCGGGGCGTAGCCATGCACGGCCCGGGCACGCTCAAGGAGCAGAGTGACAGCACCAAGTGGGGCATGTCGCGCGAGCAGACCGTGGCGATCATCAAGCGCGCCCAGGCGACGAAGCACCTGAAGCTCAAGGAGACGCACTTCCATCTCAGCCGCATGTCGAACGACCCGACGAGCTTCGCCGTGATGGCGCGCGAGATGATCACCTGGTCGGGCTACCTGCGCGACAACAGCGGCTGGACGCCACCGACCATAGACATCGGCGGCGGCTGGACCTTCGGCAAATGGTACGGCACCGGCCCGCGCGGCCAGCTCGACGACGACAAGGCGCCGACGGCGAACGATTACGCCCGCCTGTGCTGCCAGGCGATCAAGGAAGAGGCCCAGAAGCTTGGCCTGCCGCTGCCCAAGCTCCGGCTCGAGCCGGGCCGCGCGCTCTCGGGGCCGGCGGGCCTCGCCATCGGCCAGGTCGGCGCCATCAAGGAAGGCATGCGCAAGAAGTGGGTCAACATGGACCTGTCGACCAACCACCTCTCCTGGGCGGCGGTCCTCGACTGGTACTATCACGCCGTGCCGGTGGTCGGCGCCGATCGCGAGGCCACCGAGATGGTCGATCTGGTCGGCCCGCTTTGCAACTCCGACGAGGTCGGGGCGCATCGCAAGATGCCGCCACTGGCGCGTGGCGACTATGTCGCCTTCCTCGACGCCGGCGGCTACACCGAATCCTGTGCGGCTCGCTACAACGCACAACTCCTGCCGGCCACGGTGCTGGTCAGTGGCGATCGCGCCGAGGTCATCACAGAACGCGAGCAGCTCAAGGACATTGCCGGCCGCTTCCGCGTCCCGCCGCGCCTGCTTGCCGGCTCGTTCGCGCCGACCGCGATCGCTGCCGAGTAATTGCAACGACAGCTCGAGACGCAGCACCCATGGATCTCGGACTCCACGGCCGCAAGGCCATCGTATGTGCCGCCAGCCGCGGCTTGGGGCGTGCGGCCGCGTTTTCCCTGGCACGCGAAGGCGTGGACGTGACCGTGGTCGCGCGCACTGCCGACGCTCTCGAGCGGACAGCTGAGGAACTGCGTTGTGCTACCGGCGTGCAGGTCACGGCGGTGGCGGCCGACATCAACACAGATGACGGCCGCGACGCCGCCTTCGCGGCCTGCCCCGAGCCCGATATCCTGGTGAACAATCCCGGCGTGCGTCAGGTTCCGGGCGATTTCCGGACCTGGCCGAAGGGGGAATGGCAGCACTGGCTCGACGTCCATTTCCTGTCGTCGGTCCAGTTCATCCAGAAGGTCGCGCCGGGCATGTGCGAGCGACGGTTCGGCCGGATCGTCAACATGTCGGTAAGCTTCATCAAGTTCCCACAGGTGGGTTTCGCCCACAGCCATGCAGCACGGCTGGCGCTGTCTGGTGCCGTGGCATCGATGGTGCGCGAGCTGGTGCCACACAATGTCACCATCAACACCGTGTGCCCCGGCCTCTTCGACACCGATGCGCTGCACACCAACCTTCACGGCCATGCCAAGCGCGGCAACACGACCTACGAGGCGATCGTCGAGAACAGGCTGAAGACCTGCCCGGCGGGGCGCTTCGCGGATGCGAGCGAATGCGGCGACCTCATAGCCTATATCTGCAGCGCCCAGGCCGGCTTCATGACCGGACAGAACATCGTCAATGACGGTGGCGTTTATCAGGGACTGTTCTGATGAGCGACGAGCTGCTGGCACCGCACGGCCGCGTCATCCTGATCTCCGGCGCCTCTCGCGGCATCGGCGCAGCGATAGCCCGCCGGCTCCATGCCGATGGCTACAGCCTGTCACTGGGCGCTCGCGATCCGAAAGCGGCACGCGACGCGCTGGGGGCTCATAACCAGGCACGCGTCATGACGGCGCGCTTCGATGCGCTCGACGCCGACTCGGCGCAACAGTGGATCGCAGCAACGGCGGAACGATTCGGGCGCATCGACGGGCTCATCAACAACGCCGGCATCCTGCGTATGGTCCGCTTCGACGAGGGTGACGAGGCGGCGATGAACGAGATGTGGAGCGTCAACGTCATGGCGCCGTTTCGCCTGCTGCGGCTTGCCCTGCCGCATCTGCGCAAGGCCGGTCATGGACGGATCGTCAACATCGCTTCGACCGACGCCAAGCGGTTCCGCGATGCCACCTCGTCGATCGGCTACGTCATGACCAAGCATGCCGTGCTGGTCTTGAGCCACGCCGCCAAGTTCGCCGGCTGGGACGACGGCGTGCGCGTCACCGCGCTCTGCCCGGGCGCCGTGGAAACGGAGCTCATTGCCGGCCTGGCCGGCGCCACGCCGCCAGCCGGCCGCATGAAGCCCGAGACGATTGCCCATACGGTGAGCTTCCTGCTGTCCCTACCCGACACGGCGTCCGTCGCCGAGCTGCCGATGAACACGCGACTGGAGTCGACGCTTTAGAAGAGGAATGGCGAACCGTAGCAGCCAAAGGCGGAACGCGCAGTAGAGCGTGCCCATTTGCCACCATCGGGGACGACCGGTGATATCGCATACCGCCCAGGGAGACCTATATATCTCGCCGGTAGGATGCATCAGCTTCAATGACCGACACCCTGGAACCTCGCTCCTGGCTCTATCCGACGCCGCGCGGCCTCTACTGCAAGCCGGGCGACTTCTATATCGATCCGGCGTTTGCCGTGCCGAGGGCGGTGATCACTCATGGCCATGGCGACCACGCCCGCCCCGGCCACAGAAAGGCACTCGCCACACCTGAAACGCTCGCCATCATGCGCACCCGCTTCGAAGGCATGCCGGACACCAGCCAGCATCCCTTGAAGTATGGCGAAAGCGTGCGGATCGGCGAAGTGGACGTCGAACTGGCCCCTGCCGGGCACATCCTGGGCTCGGCGCAAGCAGTGCTAGCATTCAAAGGCCAACGCATCGTGGTCTCGGGCGATTTCAAGCGCCGGCCCGATCCGACCTGCCCGCCTTTCGAGCCGATCCCGTGCGACGTCTTCATCACCGAGGCAACATTCGCGCTGCCCGTGTTCCACCATCCCTCCGACATGGGCGAGATCGGCAAGCTTCTTCGCTCGGTCGCTACCTTCCCCGAACGTACGCACCTGGTGGGCGTGTACGCCCTCGGCAAGTGCCAGCGCGTCATCAGGCTTCTGCGCGCCGCGGGCTGGGACCAGCGCATCTGGCTGCACGGCAGCCTGGTAGCGCTCTGCAAGCTCTACCAGGACCAGGGGGTCGACCTCGGCGACATCGCCCACGTCGGCGATGCCATCCTGGAGACCTTCCGCGGCGCCATCGTGCTTTGCCCACCGTCAGCCATCGCCGACCGATGGTCACGCCGCTTCGCCGATCCCGTTCCAGCGGTGTGCTCGGGCTGGATGCGGGTACGGGCGCGCGCCCGCCAGAGCGCTGCCGAACTGCCACTGGTCATCTCGGATCACGCCGACTGGGGTGAACTCTGCCAGACGCTGAAGGAAGTCGGTGCACCCAAGGTCTGGGTGACGCATGGCCGCGAGGAAGCCCTGGTCCACATGGCGCGCTCGATCGGAATCGATGCCGAAGCCTTGCATCTTGCCGGCCGTGAAGAGGAAGGGACCTGATGCAGGCCTTTGCCGCCCTGCTCGATGCCCTCTCCTACCAGCCGGCGCGCAACGCCAAGCTGCGACTGATCGAGACCTATCTGCGCGAGACGTCCGATCCCGATCGCGGCTGGGCGCTGGCGGCATTGACCGGCGGCCTCGACTTTCCCGGCGCCAAGCCCGCCCTGCTCCGCGGCTTCGGTGAGGACAAGATCGGACCGGAACTGTTCCACCTGTCCTACGACTATGTCGGCGATCTCGCCGAGACGCTGTCGCTGATCTGGCAGACCGATCCGAACGCTGCCCCGCCGCCGACTCTGGGCGAGGTCGTCGACACGCTGCAGACCGCAACCAGGATGCGGACGCCGGCGATCCTCAGGCGCTGGCTCGACTCGCTGGACGCCACCGGCCGCTGGGCCCTGCTGAAGCTCTTGACCGGTGCGCTGCGGGTCGGCGTGTCAGCGCGGCTTGCCAAGCAGGCGGTGGCCAACATCGGCAACCAGCCGGTCGATGCCGTCGAGGAGATCTGGCACGGACTGACGCCGCCCTATCGACCCTTGTTCGATTGGCTGCTGCACGGCGCGCCGCGACCCGCCACCAATGCCGGCGGCGCATTCCTGCCACCGATGCTGGCCAATCCGATCGAGCGCGCCGAGCTCGACAGCCTCGATCCCGCGCATTTCCGCGCCGAATGGAAATGGGACGGCATCCGCGTACAGGTCGCCTCCTCCGGAGGCGTGAAGCGGCTCTACAGCCGCGCCGGCGAGGACGTGTCTGCGGCCTTCCCCGACATCATCGAGGCGATCGATTTCGAGGGCGTATTCGACGGCGAGCTTCTGGTGCGCCGCGACGAGACCGTGGCGCCGTTCAACGACCTGCAGCAGCGGCTGAACCGCAAGGTCGTGACGCCCAAGATGCTGAAGGATCATCCGGCACACGTTCGCCTATATGACGTGCTGTGGCTCGAGGGCGAGGACCTGAGGGCACTCTCCTTCGATCAGCGGCGTGCCCGCCTGGAGGCGTGGAACGCCCAGAAGCCGCGGCCGCGTTTCGACGTCTCGCCGCTGGTGATCTTCACCGACTGGGCTCACCTCGCCCAGTTGCGCGAGCAGATGACCAGCGACGGCATCGAGGGCCTGATGCTGAAGCGCGGCGATGCCGCCTATCTCGCCGGCCGGCCCAAGGGGCCTTGGTTCAAGTGGAAGCGCGATCCCATGTTGGTCGACTGCGTGCTCATGTACGCCCAGCGCGGCCACGGCAAGAGGAGCTCCTTCTATTCGGACTTCACCTTCGGCTGCTGGCGCGAGCTTGCGGGCACACGTGAGCTGGCGCCGGTCGGCAAGGCGTATTTCGGCTTCACCGACGAAGAGCTTCGCTGGCTCGACAAATGGGTGCGCGACCATACGATCAACCGCTTTGGGCCGGTCCGCGAGGTCGTGCCCGAGCTGGTGCTGGAGATCGCCTTCGACGGCATCGCCCGCTCGACCCGGCACAAATCCGGACTGGCAATGAGGTTTCCCCGCATCAGTCGCATCCGGACCGACAAACCCGCCTCCGAGGCCGACACAATAGACAATCTCCTCAGGCTCTTAAGCCCGGCGGGGGTCGAAAAACCCGCCGGAAATGCCTATGTTACGTCACCATGATCGACCCGTTCGGCCGGCATATCACTTACCTGCGCGTCTCGGTGACGGACCGCTGCGACTTCCGCTGCGTCTATTGCATGGCCGAGGACATGACCTTCCTGCCCAAGGCCGAGGTCCTGTCACTGGAGGAACTGGAGCGGCTGTGCTCGGCTTTCGTGCGCCGCGGCGTCAAGAAGCTTCGCCTGACGGGCGGCGAGCCGCTGGTGCGCAAGAACGTGATGTCGCTGATCCGCGGCCTGGGCCGCCATCTCGACAGCGGCGCCCTCGATGAGCTGACCCTCACGACCAACGGCAGCCAGCTCGGCAAGTACGCGAAGGAACTGGCGGCGGTCGGCGTCAGGCGCCTCAACGTCTCGATCGACACCCTGGACAGGGACAAATTTCGCGAGCTGACGCGCTGGGGCGATCTCGACCAGGTGCTGCGCGGCCTCGATGCGGCGCAGGATGCCGGCCTGCACATCAAGATCAACGCGGTGGCGCTGCGCGGCGTCAACGACATGGAATTCGACCGGTTGATCCGCTGGAGCCACGGCCGCGGAATGGATCTCACCCTGATCGAGGTCATGCCGATGGGCGAGATCGGCGATGCGGCGCGACTGGACCAGTACCTGCCGCTGTCACTGGCCCGTGCAGAGATCGCCAAGCAGTTCACCCTGACCGAGACCGACTATCGCACCGGCGGACCGGCGCGCTACTTCAAGGTCGAGGAGACCGGCGGACGGCTGGGCTTCATCACACCTTTGACCCACAATTTCTGCGAAAGCTGCAATCGCGTACGGCTGACCTGCACCGGCACTCTCTACATGTGCCTGGGCCAGGAGGACGCGGCCGATCTCCGCGCACCCTTGCGGGCGTCGGAAAGCGACGAGATCCTCGATCAAGCCATCACCGCGGCGATCGCGCGCAAGCCCAAGGGGCACGACTTCATCATCGACCGCCGCCACTCCGGCCCGGCCGTGCCGCGGCATATGAGTGTGACCGGCGGCTGAAGCGCCGCTGGGGTCAAGCCTCCGGGCCACCCTTCGTATCCGCCGTCTTGATCTGCGCTCGCCGCACCGCCTCGCGGTGCGAGATGTACATGGCGCTGCCGAAGATCACCGCGGCGCCGACGAAGGTCCAGACGTCGGGTGTCTGGAAGAACAGGAAGTATCCAAGAAGGGTGTTCCAGATCAGCGACAGGAAGCCGATCGGCTGCAGCAGCGTGATGTCGGCAAGCTGATAGCCGCGCTGCTGGCAGATGTGGCCCATCGTGCCGGCGGCCCCGGCGGCGATGAACCAGAGCAGGTCGACCCAGCTCGGCGTCTGCCAGAACCAGATGGCGAAAGGCAGCGCGCAGACGACGATCACGAGGTTCTGCCAGATCACGATGGTACTGGCCGAATCGGTTCGGGCCAGCGCCTTGGAGATCAGGTTGGAGGCCGAGAAGATCGGCGTCGAAACCAGGATGCAGATCACGCCGAGATGCAGCGCCGAGAAACCCGGCCGGATGATGATCATGGCGCCGATGAAGCCGACGATGACGGCGAGCCAGCGCCGGAGCCGTACGTCCTCGCCCAGAAACAGCGCCGCGCCGACCGTGACGAAGATTGGGCCGGTAAAGCCCAACGCCGTGATCTCGGCCAGCGTCGTGAGCGGCAAGGCGATAAACCATAGCATCATGCCGACCGTATGGATCGCGCCGCGCGAGATGTGCAGGCCGAGCCGGTTGGTGTGGAGCGAGCGGTAGGGCCCCAGCCGAATCACCAGAGGCAGCAGGAACATGGCGCCGAACAGGTAGCGCATGAAGGCCATGACGTAGGGATTGAGGTGCTGCGAGGGGATCAGAGTGAAGACGTTCAGGAGCGCGAACACCACCCCCGACATGCCGACCCACAGGATTCCGCGGAGATTGGGCGGCAACGCCAACCAGCGAGCGATAAGAGAGGACACGCCGCGACTATGTCACGACGTATGAACTACCGCACGCTTACCGGTGCTTTTGTTCCGCAGCGCTACGCCTCGCCCACTGCTTCTCCCACTGCCTCGCCGTCGGCCCGCACTGTCGGAACGACATAGGCCCCGTCGCGCAGGTCAGCCACCCGCTCGACCAGCTCCTCGAGGTAGGAATCATGGATATGCAGGGCACGTGCGTGAGCCGCGGTGTTGGCGAGATAGTCGCGACAGGCGCCGCGCCGGCCCTCGGCGAAGGCGATGTGGTGTGCCACCCGTTCGATCGGCAGGTCGCCGCAATACTGGCAATGCGTCGTGTCGACGACGAAGGTGATGGCGGTGACAGTGCGGCCGTCGCGTAGCGTGGTCGGCACCCAGGCGGCCTGATAGATTCCGGCCAGCATCTCGCGATTCCACAACAGTCCGAGTTCGCTCTCGACCTGGCTCGGCGACAGTCGGTAGGCGATGCCTTCACATGCTCCGCCTTGCTCGAGCGCCAGCATCAGGCCGGGCAGCTCGGGCGTGCCGCGCCCCATCGGCATCCAGAAGCAGAAGGAGCGGCGCCAGCCGTCGACGCGGCAGGGCTGCTGCTCGGCGAACTCGATGGCCGGGTTCCACATCAGCGAGCCGTAGGCGAACACCCAGAGTTCCTCGCCAACCTGGTATCTCGCCATCGCCGTCTTGAAGGTCGCCGCACGCTCCGCGGCCGACAGGAAGAAGTGATAGCCGGCCCTGTGGGCGTCCGCGACGATCTGATCGACATTCTCGGACGTTAAATCTTCGCGTTTGAGCACGATCGATTTCTCAGACGCCGTACACGATGGACATGGTCTCCGCCACGCAGGCCGGTCGATCCTTGCCCTCGATCTCGATGGTGACCTGGTTGGTCAGCCGCACGCCGCCCTTGTCCATGGGATCGGCGGAGAGAAGCTTTGCGCGGGCGCGTACCCGCGAACCGGCCGGCACAGGGCTGGTGAAGCGCACCTTGTTGCAACCGTAGTTGATGCCGTTGCGCACGTTGTCGATGTGCGAAATCTGCTGATTGAGCATCGGGATCAAGGACAACGTCAGGAAGCCGTGAGCGATGGTCTTGCCATCTGGCATATCCTTCTTGGCCCGCTCGACATCGACGTGAATCCACTGATGATCACCTGTCGCCTCGGCGAACTGATTGATTCTCTCCTGCGAAACCTCGACCCAGTCGCTGACCCCTAACTCCTGGCCCACGTATTTGTGCATCTCGTTCGGGTGGGCGAATTCCCTTTTTGCCATTTTTCTATCCTCGGCGATATTTTTGCCTCTTCTCTGCAGAATACATCAGCCCCCGTCTACTTGGCGATCATAGTTTAGTGATGTCCGTGACGGGCCCCATCGCGTGCAGATGGAACGGCCGTTTTGTATCGTCGCTACCTTTTGTCCATCATGCACTCCACAAGATTGCACATGAGGGAGCCCCAAGATGGCATACGAAACGGTTCTGTATGATGTTGCCGACCGCATCTGCACCATCGCACTCAACCGTCCCGAAAAATTGAATGCCTGGACACGCCAGATGCACATCGACCTCAAGGACGCCATGCACAAGGCCGGCGCTGATCCCGAGGTACGGGCGATCATCCTGACGGGTTCCGGCCGCGGCTTCTGCGCCGGCGCCGACATGGGCGGGCTGCAGGCCATCGGTGCGGGTGGCGGCGATGTCGATCGCTCGACCAGAACCGCACAATCACTCCCAGGTGGCAGCACGCTGCCGCAGTTCAAGATGAACTATTCCTATTTTCCGGCGATTCCGAAATTCATCATCGCTGCGATCAACGGCCCGGCGGCCGGCCTGGGCTTCGTCATTCCGCTCTATGCCGACTTGCGGTTCGCAGCGGAATCCGCAGTCTTCACCACAGCGTTCGCGCAGCGAGGCTTGATCGCGGAGCACGGCGTGAGCTGGCTTCTGCCGCGGTTGGTGGGATTGCCGGCGGCCTTGGATCTGTTGTGCTCGGCGCGCAAGTTCCGAGCCCCGGAAGCGCTGGCGCTCGGCCTGGTCAGCCGCGTCATCCCCGACGACAAGCTGATGTCCGAAACGCGAGCTTACGCGACGCTTCTGGCCAACACCGTCTCTCCACGCTCGCTATCGGTGATGAAGCGGCAATTGTGGGAGGCCGAGTTCCAGACCCTGGCGGAGGCCACCACCCAGGCAAACCACGAGATGGAGCTTTCGTTCCAGACCGCGGATTTCAAGGAGGGTGTCGCCCACTTCCTGGAGAAGCGCGCGGCGCGGTTCACCGGACAGTAGCGCCGGGACCGCGAGCCACAGGGCCGCTTTCTCTCGAACCTTTTCCGTCTCGCTGGCTTCGGCAATCCTACTTGAACGGCCGCTCCTTCCACCAAGGGAAATAGGACGGCATGCCGCTAGTCACCTTCATGGGGAACTTCGCCGGGCGCTTTTCCAGGAAGGCAGTCACGCCCTCCTTCACGTCGTCCGACTTGCCGCGGGCGTAGATACCCTTGGAATCGACCTTGTGCGCTTCCATTGGATGGTCGGCGCCGAGCATCTTCCAGATCATCTGCCGGTTGAGCGCCACCGAGACCGGCGCGGTGTTGTCGGCGATCTCGCGCGCGAGCGCATATGCTGCAGGCATCAGCTCGTCTGCTTTATGGATCGAGCGCACCAGTCGACCCTTCAGTGCCTCGTCGGCCGGGAAGACACGGCCGGTCATCACCCATTCCAGCGCCTGCTGCGGACCGACCAGGCGCGGCAGGAACCAGCTCGAGCAGGCTTCCATGACGATGGCGCGCCGGGTGAAGACGAAGCCATAACGCGCCGCCTCGGAGGCGAGCCGCACGTCCATGGCGAGCTGCATGGTGATGCCGACACCGACGGCGGGCCCATTGCAGGCCGCGATGCTGGGCTTCAGGAGATCGAACAGACGCAAGGTGAACAGGCCGCCGCCGTCGCGATGGCCATCCAGGCCGGGATCGACCGGCCCGCGATTCTCGGCGTTGAAGGTGTTGGCGCCGCCGGACAGGTCGGCGCCGGCACAGAAGCCGCGGCCGGCACCGGTGAACACGACGGCGCGCACATCGTCGTCGCGATCGGCGCGGTCCATCGCGTCGAGCAGTTCCGAAAGCATCCGGCCAGTGAAGGCGTTGAGCTTGTCCGGCCGATTGAGCGTGACGGTGAGGATACCGTCCTTGGCCTCGTACTTGATCTGCTCGTAATCCACGGTCGCTCCTCGCTCAGTGCTGATTGATCAAGACCACGCCGCCCACTATCAGGACGATGCCGCCGATCTGTTTCATGCCGAACGCCTCGCCGAAAAGGAAGTGCCCGAGCACTGCAACGATCGCATAGGAGAGCGACACGCTCGGAAAGGCGACCGACACGGGGATCTTCCGCAGCGCGACGATGTAAAGAAAGGCCGCCGAGCCGTAGAGCGCCAGACCCGCCAGGGTCGAGGGCCTCAGCACCTGGCTCACGAAATCCGGTGCGTCGGCGCCGGCCTTCAGCAGCATCTGCCCGGCGATGCCGGCCAGGATGCCGATGCCAAGCGCCACGTAATAGACCGTCATCGTTCAGGACTCCCTCGAGTTGGCTCGCGGTGCGGCTGGCCGGCGGCACGCGTGTCGACCTTGGGTCGCTCGACCTCCAGACCGCCGGTGCCGCGATGGAAGACCTCGCGCACGAGATACTGCGGCTTGCGGTTCACGGCGAGGAACATGCGGCCGAGGTATTCACCGATCAGCCCGACAACCACGAGCTGAACGCCGGCCAGCACGAGCACCGCCACCATCAGCGACGCCCAGCCCTGTGGCGGCTTGTCCGACATGATCGCCTCGACGACGACGATGACGGCGGCGAGCGCGCCCAAAGCGCCGAAGGCCAGCCCGAACAGAGTGGCAAGCCGCAGCGGCATCACCGAAAAGTTGAGAAACATCGACAGCCACAGCCGCACCAGGCGGCGCAGCGTGTAGTTCGAACGACCTTCCACCCGCGGCAGATGATCGACCTGCAGTCGGCCGACATTCTGCGTGACCTGGAACACCAAACCGTCGACATAGGGATAGGGCCCCTCGTAGCTTGCAGTGATCCGCTCACGCACGAAGGCTGAGATGCAGCGGAAGCTCGAGAGGTAAAGCCCGGGCGGCTTGTCGATCAGGCGATCGGCGCACCAGTTGGTGAAACGGCTGCCAAGGTTGCGCCAGGCGGCGTGCTGCTTCTCGGCATAGTAGGTGTAGACCGCATCGTAGTTGCCATCGCGCGCATGCTCGAACAGGCGCTTCACCTCGCCCGGCGGATTCTGCAGGTCATCGTCCATGGTGATGGCATAGGCGCCGCTCGCCCGCGCCAGTCCCGCCATGACCGCGTTGTGCTCGCCGAAATTGCGGCTGAGGCTCAACACCGTGATCGGCGCACCGGGTTCAGCGGCAAGCTGCTTGCAGACAGCGAGGCTGTTGTCGGGAGGGCAATCGACCACCAGGACGATCTCCAGCCCGCCCTCGATGTCGAGGTCGCGCAGCGCGCGCACCAGTTCGCCAACAGTGGAAGCGCCGTTGTAGACGGGAACGACGATGGAAAGCGCCGGCGCGGAGACATCAGCCATCGCTCGCACTCCCGTCGCGCGCCGCGACGACGATCAGGGAGCCGCCGAAGGGCAGGCTGATCCCAGCTTCGATCGCCAGCCTCTCGACGGCGAGCGCGCATGAAAACAGGGCATCCAGCCAACGTGGGAAATCGCGCACGTCGCTTTCGGCGTCGTCACGCCCGATCAGCCGGTGAACAATCATGAGGGGAAACAGCAAAGTGTTCCAATAGCTGGACCTGAGGACGCGAAAGCCGTTGCCCGTGAGCAAGGTCCGCGCCTGCCGGCCGGTGAAGCGACGCACATTGTGCACGCGCCGGTCATGCGCCGACAACAACCAGCCATAGGCCGGCAGATTGAAAATCGCGATCGCGCCCGGCCGAAGGCAGCGGTGTGCCTCCTTGAGGGCGACCGCCGGGTCCACACCGCCATGGCAGAGGACATCGAGCGACAGATAGCCGCCCAGCGCACCTGTTCCCAAGGGCATTTCGGTGACCGAGCCTGCAGCCACCGGCCGGCCGGCCTTGGCCGCGGCAAACGACGCGGCCACCTGGTCATACTCCAGACCGAAAGTGGGATTGCCCGCCACGGAGGGCCCGAGCTTCAAAAGCATGCCGCCGGTACCACAGCCTGCATCGAGCACGGGGCCGGCGCTCCGGGAGCGTGACAGGGCTCGCGTGAGCTGCCCCGCAACGAGGGCACGCAGGCCGCGATACCACCACATGCGGTCCTCGACCTCATGCATGCGCTCGTATTCGACCCGTTCCAAGTTCCCGCCCGTCCCTGTGAGTGTCTTCTCCCCTCCCGCTTATGATATCTTCGTCCTGCCTTGCCAACCGTCACGACCAAGCCCCCGACAGTCCCGCCGAGCATCGAACGGCTCCTGCTCCTGCCGCTGATCGCACTGCCGATCCTGTGGCTGGCGGGCTACTTCTTTCCGCCCATCAACCACGACGTCGCCGCGATCCTCGACGTATCGACGCGCTGGGTGAACGGCGAGCGGCTCTATGTCGAAGTGATCGACGAAAACCTGCCGCTCACTTTCGTTGTCCATGCACTGCCGGTGCTGACCTCCAAGATCCTGCCGGGCGATCCCTCGTTCTGGTTCACTGCCTGGGTGGTGGCGGGCATCTTCGCCTCGTTCTGGGCCTGCCGGCGCCTGGTCAAGCTGGTGCCTTCGGCCGATCATGCCCTCACCGAGGCGCTGCTGCCGCCGGTTCTGCTGTTTCTTTTTACCGTGCTGCCCAACGAGCATTTCGGTCAGCGCGAGCACATCCTCTTCGTGGCGTGCGCGCCCTACATGATCGCCTCGATGGCTCGCGCGGAGGGCGTCAAGCTTGGCCGCGCCTCGTCGATCGCCATCGGCCTGGTCGCCGGCGTCGCGCTGGCGATGAAGCCGCACTACCTCGCGATCCCGGCCGCACTCGAGCTCTATCTGCTGATCCGCCGCGGCTGGCGCGCCACGCTCGTCGATCCCATTCCGTGGGCGATCGGGCTAATCGCCGTCGCGCATTTCGTGTCGATGTACACGATCTTCCGCGAATACGGCGAGATCGTCATGCCCCTTGCCGTCGAGGCCTACGCGCCGATCGGCGATGCCGGCTGGCGCGGTGTGCTGAGCAGCAACGTGCTGGGGCCGACCCTGATCGCCCTGGTGATCTTCGGCCTGATCGCAGTGATCTTCACCAAGACCGTGGCAGCGCGCGTGCTGGTCGTATTCGGCATCGGAGCAGCCATCTCCGCCATCGCCCAGGCGAAAGGCTGGCCGTATCACGTCCTGCCGGCGCTGTCGGCGGCGATCCTGCTGGCGGCGCTCACCGTATCGCAGACGGTCGACCGGTACCTGCCGATCAGCCGCAGCGGCCATCACCTGCCGGTGGCGGTGATCTCGGCGACACTGATGGTGCTGCTCTACTTCCAGGCGGCGCTCTACACGCCGCCCTTCTACAAGCAGCGCCAGTTCGAGGAATCGATCGGCGGGCGCCTGCAGCACATCATCGAGCAGAACGCACCCCATCGCACGATCATGGCGCTGTCGCCCGGCATCTATCCGCTGTGGCCTATGATCAATTATATCGGCGGACGCATGACCATGCGGTTCCTCACCATGTGGGTGCTGCAGGGTGTCTATGCGACCTGCGACGACTTCCCGGCGCTCTACAATCCGCCGGACACGATGGGTGATTCGGAGAAGCTGGTGTTCGACGAGGTGAGCGAGGACTTCGCCCGCGAGCAGCCCGACCTGCTCATCGTCGACCGCATCGCCGGCATCCCGCGCTGCCAGGGCAAGGAATTCGACTACCTCGAATACTTCATGCAGAACCGAATCTTCGCCGACGCCTTCGAGGGCTACGAGCACCTGATGGATTTCGACCGGTATCAGATCTACAGGCGCAAGAAGAAATAGGCTATCTTCGCGTCAGGCCCCAAGGCGATCGCATCATCCCTGTCATCCCGACCGGAGCCGCCCGCAGCGAGGCGAAGTAAAGGGACCTGTCCTGTCGACGCGTCGACAAGAACAGGTCCCTCGACTGCGCCGCCCTTCGGGCGGCTTCGCTCGGGATGACGGGAGTAGTGCTATTCCCACTTCGCCAGCGCCCGCGCCCGCATCGCCTCGGGGATCTTGTCGACATCGGGTATCTTGAACACGCCCGACGCGACCAGGACGATCTCGCCGTCGCAGACCAGGTCGCAGCTGCAGAAGCAGAAGTTGATGGTACGCCGGGCAATGCGCGCGCTGCCCTCCAGCCACTGGCCGAGCCTCGCACCGCGCACGAATTCCGTGCTGAGCGACACCGTCGGATGCGGCCAGCGGATGCCGGTGGCATGGCCCGAGCCCACGCCCATCACCATGTCGGCAACGGTGACCAGCAAGCCGCCATGCGCCCAGCCCATTGGGTTGCCGTGACGCGGCTCCAGCGGCAGGCCGACCCGGAGCTTCTCGCCCTCCGTCTTGACCCAGAGCGGCCCGATCAGGCCGACGAAATCGTCGGAGACGTCGAGCTTGCGGAAACCTTCGGGGATCAGCGGAGCTGTCATGAGCCAAGTCCATCCCTGGAAGCGGCGAATCTCTCGAGCGCCCCGCGTACCCCCGGCTCGAACGGCATGCTGCGATGAGTCTCCTCGTTGAGCGAGACCATGATCGCCTTGAGAACGGCGGTACAGCTGCCCTCGCCATCGAACAGGCCGTGGCCGATCACGCACTTGCGCTCATGAACCTCGAGCAGGCGGGCGCAGGCGGTGGCGCGGCCGGGAAAAAACATCTGGCGCCTGAAGTCGATCTCGAGCCGGCCGACGACGACGCGAAAGCGCGGCAGTCCCGAACGCACGATCGCCCGCATGTAGGAGACGCGGGCATTCTCCAGCAGCTGGAGGAACGCGCCATTGTTGATGTGGCCGTTGGCGTCGACGTCGGCGAAACGCAGATGCTCTTCGGTGGCAAATCCGTAGATTTGCCGGTCCGTCAAATCCAGACTCACCGGATCAGTTCTCCCTGAATTCCACGGTGAGATCGGCCGCCTCCAACGGCGGCACGAGCAGCCGGCCCGAGTCAGGCGTCGTCACCTTGACGCCGTTGCTCTTCAGCAGCGACTCGCAGTCCGCCAGGTTCTCGACCCTGATGCTGAGCAGCGCCGGGTGGTCGACGGCACGGACCGGCGCGATGCCGGGATAGCGGCGCAGATAGTCCTGGCGGTTCATATAGTGGATGGGCTGCGTGCCGGTATCGACGACGATCCCGTCGCCTTCACCGCGCACCGATCCCGTGCCGAAATATTTCTCGAGCTCGCCCGTCCACTTGGCCGGCTGCTCGGCGATCACCGTGACGCCCAGGATGCCGCGCGCCCCGTTGGGATGCTTCGCCCATTCGCTGCGATAGACGAATTGCGGCGTGAGATGCTCGCAGACGAAGAAGCCGACCACCGGCATGTGCGTTTTGGGGATTCGCACCGTGCGGAACTGTGCATGCTCCGTCTTGCCGGCGATGTCGACGGCGCGATCGAAGAACAGCGGGGCGTCGGGATGCAGGCCGGCCGCCTTGAAGGCGTCGAAGGCGGCGTCGGCGCCGTCGGTGGCGAGCGCCACGTTGGCGAGCCCGCCGCCGCCCTTCAGCCATTCGCGCCGCTCGGCATTGAATTCGGTATCCTCGACGATACCCAGAATCTCGAAGTAGTCGGTGTCGAAGATCATCAGGTGGTTGGCGGTGCCGAGCTTCCTGTGGAAGCCACGCGGCTGGACCTGGAAACCGAGCCTGGTGTAGGCCGCCTCCGCCGCATCGATGCCGTCGGCCATGACCACGACATGGTCGAGGCCTCGTACGGCGCGCTTCATGACGGCCTCCGTCTCACCATGTTGGTCCCCTTCAGGGTCATCACCAGCTCGCCCTTCTGGTTGGTGGCCTGCCACTGCTCGTGAATGATGCCCATCTCAGGGCGGCTCTTGGAGGGTACCTTGCCCGCACAAACGACCCAGGCGTTGAGTGTGTCGCCCGGCCGCACCGGCTTCAGCCAGCGGACCTCGTCGACCCCCGGCGAACCGAGCGCAGTGCGCTGGTCGACATAGTTGTCGACGAACAGCCGCATGAGCTTGGCCGTGACGTGCCAGCCCGACGCGATCAGGCCACCGAACAACGATTGGCGGGCTGCATCGGCGTCGACATGAAAGCTCTGCGGGTCGTACCGGCGGCCGAAGTCCACGATTTCGTCGGCCGTGAAGCTGGTCGACCCGAGAGCAAATTTCTGGCCGACCTCATAGTCGTCCCAGTAACGAGGGGCTTTTGCTGGCATCAAAACCGGTCTTCGCAGAGGGTGGCCGCCGAGGCAAGGACCTCCTGTGGCCTGAGGGACCTTCCTGCCGGCCTTCCCGAAGTCAGTCCGCCAGCACTGCCCCAAGCCGCTTGGCGATCTCCTCGAGCATGACCTCCGACGCGCCGCCGCCGATTGCCTGGACGCGGGCGTCGCGCGCCATGCGTTCGACCGCGGTCTCACGGACGAATCCCATGCCGCCGTGGAACTGCACGCAGTCGTAGAGGACCTGGTTCACGAGGTCTCCGGCCAGTGCCTTCACCATCGACACCTGGGCGACGCAGTCCTGGCCCTGGGCATCGAGCCAGGCGGTGTGATGCACGAGCTGGCGCGCCGCCTCGACCTCGGCGAGGCGGCGCGACAGTCTTTGACGGATCGCCTGCTTGTCCCACAATGGCTTGCCGAAAGCGATGCGCTGGCTGACGTGTTCGAAGGTGAGCCGGATCGCCTCGCGCGCCTCGGCCATGGCCATGGCGCCGATCACCAGCCGCTCGGTCTGGAAGTTGGCCATGATCGAATAGAAGCCGCGATTGGGCTCGCCCAGCACGTTGTCGGACGGCACACGGCAATCCTCGAAGATCAGCTCGGCCGTGTCCGAGGAACGCCACCCCGTCTTGTCGAGAGCGCGACCGACTCTGAAGCCCGGCGTGCCCTTCTCGACCATGAAGATAGTGATTGCACGGCTGCCCTTGGCTTCAGGATCGGTGCGGGCGGCAATGAAATAGAGATCGCCGTGCACGCCGTTGGTGATGAACATCTTGGCGCCGTTCAGCACATAGTCGTTGCCGTCGCGCACGGCCCGGGTGCGGATACCGGCGACGTCGGAGCCGGCGCCCGGCTCCGTGACGGCGACGGCCGTGATGGTCTGCCCCGCCATGACACCCGGCAGGTACTTCTCGAGCTGGCGCTTGGTGCCGAAGCGCACCAGATGCGGGCTCGCCATGTCGGTATGCACCAGCACGGTGATGGCGAAGCCGCCATGCGTCGAGCGGCCGACCTCCTCGGCGAGCACGACCGAGGCGCGCGCATCGAGGCCGGCGCCGCCCATCGCCTCGGGCACGCGCAGCGAGAACAGGCCAAGCTCGCCCATCTCGCGCAACACATCGCGCGGAACGAAGCCAGCTTCCTCCCATTTCGGTCCGTGCGGCTTCACCTTCTCGTCGACGAAGCGACGGAGCTGTGCGCGGATAAGGTCGTGCTCTTCCGTGAAGATGGGATGTGTCATGGCGGCCGGATGCTACACTCGGGCCATGTCACGCGACACTGTCGAACTGCACGTCACGCGGCCAGCCCCGCCATCATGCCCTCGTAGACCGCCTCCTCGGCGGAGCGCGGAGCCAGGCAGTCTCCGGCAAGGTGTAGCGGAACGCCGAGCGCGGCGAGTTCTTCCTCGAGCGACGTATTCGGCCGATGGCCAAGGGAGAGCACCACCGTCTCGACCTCGTTAGCGATGATCGGCTCTCCCGAGACGATGTGCGCCATGTAGGCGGTGTCGGCATCGACACCGAACAGCCGCGCATAGGGGATCACCTCGACGCCGAGCTTGTGCAGCTTGCCCACCCAATGGTCGCGCAGATATTGCTGGAGGTTCTGTCCCGCATGCGTGCCGGTGATGGCGAGGCGCACATGCCGGCCCTCCCGCGCGAGCTTCTCGGCAAGGCCCATTCCGACCCAGTCGCAGCGCCAGTCGGCCACCAGTACGCGCCCGCCGGGGTTGGCGCGGCCCTCGAGCACGGCCCAGGCATCGAGCACGTGCCCTTCCTCGGCGCCCTCGATCGCGGGGCGATAGGGCAGCCCGCCGGTCGCGACGATGACGGCGTCAGGCCGCTCGCGCCGCACCGTCTCGGCCGAGACGGGCGCGTCGAGCCTCACCTCGACGCCGGCGCGCGCCAGCTCGTGCCGCAGGTTGGTGACGAGCCCACCGAACTCCGCGCGCTCGGGCAACAGCTGGGCCAGAAGCACCTGCCCGCCAAGCTGGCGGCCAGCCTCAAGAAGTGTGACTCGATGGCCGCGCCCGGCAGCCGTCAGCGCCGCCTTCATGCCCGCCGGTCCGCCGCCGGCGACGAGGATGCGCCGCGGCGTGGCAGACTTCGCGATGCTGCCCAGCTGGCGCTCCCGCCCGGTCACCGGGTTCTGGATGCAGGAGATTCCGACGCCCATGTGGTAGTGCCCGATGCAGGACTGGTTGCAGGCGATGCAGGCGCGGATGTCGTCGATGCGGCCCGCGCGGGCCTTGTTGGGCATCTCGGGGTCCGAGATCATCGCGCGTGTCATGCCGCACATATCGGCCTGTCCGGCGGCAAGCACGGCCTCGGCGAGCTGCGGCTGGTTGATGCGGCCGGCGACGAGCACGGGCAGGCCGACGGCAGCGCGTAGCGTGCCGGCCTTCGGGGCGACGTAGGCGTGCGCGATCTCCATCGGCGGCACGACGTGCACCGAGCCGCCGAGGCCCTGCATCGAGCCGTAGGTGATGTTGACATAGTCGATCGCCCGCCTTGCCTTCAGCGCCTGACAGATTGCGATCACCTCGTCCTTGTCGAGGCCGCCGGGCTCCACCTCCTCGGCAGAGATGCGAATGCCGAGCGCCGGCCCGTCGCCCAGGCCGTTGCGGACCGTGGCCAGGAGATCGGTGAGGAAGCGCAGCCGATTCTCGAAGCTGCCGCCGTAAGCGTCGGTGCGCTGGTTGTGGCGGGGATTGAGGAAGTCCGAGATGAGGAGCCCGTGGCTCGCCAGCAATTCGATGCCGTCGAAGCCCGCCTCGCCGAAGCGCCGCGCCGCCTTGCCGGCCTCTTCGACGATCTCCTCGATCAGCGCCACCGGCATCGCGCGCGGCATGGTGTGGAAGCGCTGGTCGGGGACGACGGAAGGCGCGTAGGCGACGCCGCGCAGTCCCCCGGAAAGCCGTTTCGTCACCCGCCCGGAATGCGAGATCTGGCCGAAGAGCCTGGCGCCGTGCCGGTGGACGCTGTCGGCGAGGTTCCTGAGACCGGGAATGCAATCGTCGCTGGCCACGATCAGCTCGGGGCTGTCGGTGAAGCCAGTGGCGTGGAAGCGGGCGGCCTCGACGACGATCAGACCGGCGCCGCCCTTGGCCCGCGCCTCGTGATAGGCAACGAAGTCGTCCCCTGGCAGCCCGCCCTTGGCAAGGTAGGTCTGGTGGCCGGTCGAGAGGATGCGATTGCGGATCTCTGTGTTGCGCAACCTCATGGGGGAAAAGAGGTGGGGGAAGGAGGTCATGCGCACACCGTGTACTCCGGCGAGAGCCGGCTTAGCACCTCCGCGCCCGTGGACGTCAGCACGATCGTATGGCCGAGCGACATGGCGAGGTTCTTCTCGGCGTCGATCAGGATCGCATGCAGGAACAGCACCATGCCGGGAGCGGCGGGTGTCGCGTTTCCGGAATAGAGCATCGGCGGGACGTCCATCCAGGTTGGGCGATAGAGTGCCCCGAGCGAATAGCCGCAGGCCGACATGCGTGCATGGCCGTAGCCTGCCGCGTCGTAGACCCGCCGATGGGCATCGTCGATCTCGCCGAGCGGGCGGCCTGGTCTCGCCGCCTCGGTCATCGCCGCGAGCGCCTCGCGCGTCACCTCGAACATCGCGCGCTGGTCCGGGTTGGCCTTGCCGATGGCAACCGTACGCATCAGGCAGGCACAGTAGTGCCGGTAGCTGCCGGCGAATTCGAGAGTCAGCTGGTCGACCGGATCGAGATTGCGAAAGCCGGTGGCACTGCGGATGAGGAGCGCCCGGTCGCCGGAGCCGAGCACGGGGCCGGAGGGCGGCGGGTCGCCTCCGCCCGCCAGGATCGGCACCGCGCCCGCGGCGGCGATGTCCCCTTCGAAGGCGCCCGGCCGCGCCGTCGCCAGCATCGCCTCGAGGGACTGGTCGGCAAGCTCCGCGGCCCGGCGCACGCAGGCGATTTCCGCCGGCGATTTCACCAGCCGCAGGATGCGGACGATGTGGGAGGCGTCGACGAGGTCGCACCAGTCCGCGAGGCGTTTGCGCACAAGCTCGTACTTGTCGGCCGTCAGCCCGAACGTACGCATCTCGATGCCGACGCGGGCGCCTTTCAGTCCCCTCTCGGCCAGGATCTCGGCAAGCTCCCGGCTCGGGTCGCTGCCTTCCTGGTCGTACCACAGGCGGATGTCCTCGATGATCGAGGTGCGGCGCGCCTGCTCGAGATCCGGCCGCCGCGTGAGGAGCGTGATCGGCCCCTCGCCCCGGGTCAGCACGGCACACTGGAAGAAGACAAAACCGCTCGTATCGAAGCCGGTGAGATAATAGAGGCTCTCTTGCGCGAAGAGCAAAACAGCGTCCAACCCGTTGGCGGCAAGCGCTTGGCGCGCTGCGGCTATGCGGCTCTCGAACTCCGTCCGCTCGAAGTGCAGCGCCATGGTCGTCTCCCTGCCGGCTGGCGTGCCGAGCCTAGTGACCCGCCAAGCCCCGCGCAAACCCGCGCTCGCGTAATGCCTTGACGGGCGGCCGGCCGTGCCGCGAAATGCGTTGGCCGGTTGGGCTCGCAATGGGGGATCACGATGATCAGGAAGTGCGGCGGAGCAATTTCACTCGCATGCGCGGCTTTGTTGCTCGCCGCTCCGCAAGCGGTGGGGCAGGACAAGAAGACGCTCACCATCTCTTCGTGGGGCGGCGCCTTCCAGAAAGCGCAGAAGGAAGCGTGGTTCGGCATCGTCGAGAAGGAGCTCAACGTCGTCATCAAGGAGGACAACACCTCCGGCCTCGCCGATGTGCGCACGCAGGTCGCCTCCGGAAAGCCGACCTGGGACCTCACGACCCAGGGCGCCTACAGCTGCGCGTTGCTGGAAAAGGAAGGCCGCCTCGAGAAGTTCGATGGAGAGACCATCAAGGCACTGGCCGACATCCCGGCGACGCTCGGCCGCTCGGAGCACTGCGCGCCGCAGATCGTCTACTCGGTCGCCATCGGCTGGCGTGACAAGGCATACCCGGGCAAGGAACCGTCGGGCTGGGCATCGTTCTGGGATACCAAGAACTTCCCCGGCCAGCGTTCCGTGCGCAAGCATCCGATTTACGCTCTCGAGATGGCATTGATCGCGGACGGCGTGCCGATGGACAAACTCTATCCGCTTGATGTCGACCGCGCCTTCAAGAAGCTCGAGCAGCTGAAGCCTCACGTGCTCGTCTGGTGGAGCTCGGGTGCCCAGTCCGCGCAGGTGCTGAAGGACGGCGAGGTCGATATGGTCGCGGCGTGGAACGGCCGCATTCAGGCGCTGGAGACCGAGCCCGAGGGGAAGGGCGGCAAGGTCAAGAGCACCTTCAATCAGCAGATCATCGTCTCCGACAGCTGGATGATCCCGAAGGGCGCGCCCAACCGGGAACTCGCCATGAAGGCGATCGCGATCATGTCGCGGCCCGAGGTCAACGCCCGCATCTCGAACTACATCAACTATGCGCCGTCCAACGCCAAGGCCTACGACACCGGCGTCATCCCGAAGGACAAGCTGCCTGGTCTGCCGAACTCGCCAGAAAATTTCGAGAAGGGCTTCGTGCAGGACGTCTCGTGGTGGGTCAACAACGCGGACGCGATGGTGAAGCGCTTTGACGCCTTCCTGCAACAGTAGAAGGTCGTCCGGCAGGAGCCGGCCGCAGGACGGCCGGCTCAGCGTTTGCATGCACGGGAGGCCGAGGTGAGGTCAGAGACCGGGAAAGGCTCAGCCATCTCGCTGCCGATCTCGATCCGAAACGTCACCAAGACCTACGGCACCTTCACCGCGCTGGACAACGTCAGTCTCGAGATCGCGAGCGGCGAGTTCATCACGCTGCTGGGGCCTTCGGGTTCCGGCAAGACGACGCTGCTGATGGTGCTTGCCGGATTCATCAGGCCCGACAGCGGTGAAGTCCACTTTGGCGATCGCGACGTCTCGCTGGTCCCTCCCCATAAGCGCGACGTCGGCATGGTGTTCCAGAACTATGCCCTGTTCCCGCACATGACGGTTGCCGACAACGTCGGCTATCCGTTGCGGCTCCGCCGGGTCGCCAAGGCGGAGATCGCCGACCGCGTGCAGAAGGTGCTCGAGCTCGTCCAGCTCGGCGAGCTCGGTGGCCGCAACATCGACCAGCTCTCGGGCGGACAGCGCCAGCGGGTCGCGCTCGCCCGCGCCATCGTCTTCGAGCCCCGCATCCTGCTCATGGACGAGCCCCTGTCGGCGCTCGACAAGAAGCTCAGGGAGGAGATGCAGATCGAGGTTCGTCACCTTCACCAGCGCCTCGGCATGACGACGGTCTATGTCACGCACGACCAGCGCGAGGCGCTGACCATGTCGGACCGCGTCGCAGTGATCGACAAAGGTCGCTTCCACCAGATCGGCAAGCCGCGCGACGTCTATGAGCGTCCCGAAAGCCGCTTCATTGCCGAGTTCATCGGAGAATCGCATCTTGTGGCGGTCTCGGTACGCGACGGGACTGCGCACTACCGGGACAGACCGTTGCAGCTGGCGGAGCCGCCACGCCACCCGTCTGCTCGGCAATTTCTCGTCATGCGCCCCGAGAAGCTCAAGCTCGTGACCGGCGGGGAGGATGGCCTGAACGTGTTCGAAGGGACAGCGCGGGAGATCGTCTACCAGGGCGAGAGCACGCTGCTCTATGTCGATCTGCCCGGCGATGTCGAAGTCGCGATCCGCCAGCCGGCGACGAGTACCGGGCCGGCGTTGCCGGCGCCCGGCACGCCTGTACGGCTCGGCCTTCCGGCTGGCGACACGATGCTTGTCCCCGGCGAGCGCACGCCATGACCACGACCAGCCTCGTCAACCACGATGGCCGGCGCGACCACGGGGCCTCGAAGGCACCCAACGAGGCCGCCTACCGCAAGCGGGAGCGAGGTGAGACGACGGCGCTGGCGGCGCTCACCTTGCCGGGCCTCCTGCTCATCGGCGCCATTGCCCTCGCTCCGATAGCCTGGCTCTTCTGGCTTTCGTTCCGCAGTGGCTCAGGCTTCACACTCGAGCACTACGAGCGCCTGCTGCACCCGACCTACACACTGACACTTCAGGCGACGTTCGAGCTCTCGTTCCTGGTCACGGCCATCTGCATCGCGCTCGGCTATCCCCTTGCCTATCTCATCTCGCAGGTGCGCCCCCGGCTCGCTGCGATCCTCTTGCTGCTGGTGCTGTTCCCGGTTTGGACGTCACTTCTCGTGCGCTGCTACGCCTGGCTCGTGCTGCTGCAGCGGCGTGGAGTGGTCAACAGCTGGCTCCAGGACATGGGGTTGATCGAGGTGCCCCTGAGGCTCATGCACAACTTTACGGGCACCGCGATCGGCATGATTCACATCATGCTGCCGTTTATGGTGCTGCCGCTCTACGCCACCATGCGATCCATCAACCGCGACTACACGCGCGCAGCGGCGAACCTCGGCGCCTCGCCGGTGCAGGCGTTCTGGCACGTGTTCGTGCCGCTGTCGCTTCCCGGCCTATTCGCCGGCATCATCATCGTCTTCGTGCTCTGCCTCGGTTTCTACGTGACGCCGGCACTGCTCGGCGGCGGACGAGTGATGATGTGGTCGATGCAGATCGAGCGCAACGTCACCTATCACTCGGACTGGGGTGCCGCGAGCGCATTGGGTGTCGTGCTGCTCACCATGACGCTCGCCATACTCTGGGGCGTCGGCCGCCTCATCGGTTTCGACCGCATCGTGGGAGGCCGGTAGATGCTGAGGCGGCCCGCGACTGAAACGCAGATCACCCATGCCGGCCGGCTGTGGCTCTATGTGCTCGGCGCGCTGATCATGCTGTTCCTCATCCTGCCGAGCCTGCTCGTCGTCCCCTTGAGCTTCTCCGACTCGCGCTACCTCGCGTTCCCGCCGCCCGGTTGGTCGACGCGCTGGTACGAGGCCTACTTCGGCGCCATCGAGTGGCGTGACGCGACGGCGATGTCGTTCACCGCGGCAACTCTGACGATGGTCATCTCGACCGCGCTCGGTACGCTTGCAGCCTATGGCATGCACACCTCGCGCTCCCGCTTCATCCAGCTCGCCTACGCGACGTTCATGCTGCCGCTCATCATTCCCGGTATCCTGATCGCGATCGGCATTTTCCTGCTCTATGCCCATCTCGGGCTCAACAACACGCTCACCGGCATCGTGCTGGCGCACTCGGTAATGGCGATCCCACTGGTCGTGATCCTGGTCGCCTCGAGCCTCAAGAGCTACGACATGAACCAGGAGATGGTGGCGCGCAGCCTCGGCGCCAGCCGCCCCTGGGCATTCCTCACGGTGACGCTGCCGCAGATCAAGACCTCGGTGATATCGGCAGCGCTCCTGGCCTTCATCACCTCGCTGGACGAGGTCGTGATCTCGCTCTTCATCGCCGGCGGCGACAAGGCGACCTTGACGCGGCGCATGTTCAACGCGCTTCGCGACGAGATCGATCCGACGATCGCGGCCATCTCGACGCTGCTGATCCTGATATCGATCCTGCTCCTCGGCTTGACCCAGCTCCTGCAGCGATCGCCGATCCGGCCGCAGCCCACCTCCGGCAACGAACCCTCGCCGCGAAGGCCCGCCAGGGCATAGCCGTCGTCAGGCGCGAGCATGCGGCATGGAGACAGAACATGGCGAAGAGTGATCGTGAGCAGCTGAAGGCCTGGATCGACGAGGATCGCGACACGCTGGTCGCGTTCCTGAGAGCCTTCGTGCGCTGCCGGAGTCCCAACCCGCCGGGCGACACGCGCTCGACAGCCGACTTCATCACCGGCGAGCTCAGGGCACGCGGCATCGACTACCGCATCATCTCGCCCCACCCCGAGATGCCCAACATCGTCGCGACCTTCTCGGCTGGCCAGCCAGGAAAGCATCTTGTGCTCAACGGCCACATCGACGTGTTTCCCGTCGCCGACGACGGCCACGGATGGACGAAGGACCCCTGGGGCGGCGAGCTCGTCGACGGAAAGGTCTACGGCCGCGGCGCCGCCGACATGAAATGCGGCACCTCGGCGTCGATCTGGACCTACATCTACCTGTCGCGGATCAAGGATCGCCTCAAAGGGCGTCTCACCCTCACGGCCGTTTCCGACGAGGAGACGTTCGGCCCCTACGGCGCCCGTTATCTCATGGAGCACCACCCGGAGGTTCACGGGGACGCGCTCCTCAATGGCGAGCCGTCGAGCCCGTTCAGCGTGCGATTCGGCGAGAAGGGCCCGCTGTGGCTGGAGTTCACGGTTCGGACTGCCGGCGCGCACGGCGCCTATACGCACGCGACGGGAAGCGCCACCAAGGTCGCCATGGCTCTCGCCACGCGGCTCGAGGACGTGACGGCAATCAGGCCCGAGCTTTCCGACAACATCACGCGAGGCATCGATGCCGGGCGAGCGACGATGGACCGCGCGATGGGCAAGGGCGCGGGTGACATTGCCGACAAGGTCACGCTCAACATCGGCACCATCAGGGGTGGCGTGAAAGTCAACATGGTGCCGTCGAGCGCCGTGTTCGAAACCGACATCCGCCTGCCGCTCGGCGTGACCCGCGAGCGCGTGCTGGCCGAGGTCGAGAAGATCCTGAAGGACTTCCCCGACGCCACGATGAAGGAGACGAACTGCAACCTCCCCTCCTGGGTCGACCCCGCCTGCGACATCATCGAAATCGTGCAGGCCACCGTGGAGGAGCTGCGCGGTTTCCGCCCGACGCCGATCGTCAGCCTCGGCGGTACCGATGCTCGTCTTTGGCGCTACCGCAACATACCGACATGCGTCTATGGCCCTTTCCCTCACGGCATGGGCTCCCATGACGAGCACGTCGACGTGGAGGAATTTCTGCACATCGTGCGCACGCACGTGCTCGCATCCTACGACTACATGTCGCGTTGAGATCGCAGCCTGCCGCCACCGGCCCGTACTGTCGAGCCACTACAGCAGACGTCCCGCCAGTCCGGTCGACATCGCCTCGACAATGACGTCACAATGTTCACGCCGATAGGCTGGTGCAGTGCTCACTGAACAGGAGGACACCATGATCCATCATCTGTCGATTGCCGCACGCGACCCCAAGCACGCCGCCGAGGTCTTGGCGGAGATCATGGGGGGCAAGGCAGTGCCTTTTCCACCCAACCCGGGCAGCTTCTTCGCGTTGCAGCTCGACGACCACGGCTCCGGGGTCGAGGTCTATCCGGCCGGGACCGAATTGCAGCCCGCAGGCGAGGAAGGCGGCAGCTTTGTCAGGAAGCCCCGAGAGGGCCGCGGCTTCGGTGCCACACACTTCGCGCTCAGCGTCGCAGCCGACGCTGGCAATGTGAAAAAGATCGCCGAGCGCGCCGGCTGGCACTGTGTGACCTGCAATCGCGGGCCGTTCCATGTGATCGAAGTCTGGGTCGAAAACGACACGATGGTCGAGGTCTTGCCGCCGGACTTCGCAGCCGAGTACCTGGCCTGGACCCGGCCCGACACAGTCGCAACCCGAATGGCTGGCGCTGCCAGCTCAGGCGCCCGTCGCTCCCGCGCCCGCTCGGCCTAGCTCACAGGGCAGATAGCGGGTAGATCCGGGGCTGTCAGGTCCAGGCAACCTGGCTTCGAGCACCAGGTAAGCACTACGCCGGCAGCTTGTCTCCATCCGGTGGCGCCGCCACCTCGAACGCGTTGACCACGCCGCACAGCATTGCGTAGTAGTGCACGCCAGCGGTCAGCTCGACGAGCCACTTCGTACCGTGTTTTTTGTGGAGCGCGTCGAACGCGGCCTGTTCAGCGCGATTTGTGCGCATGAGCTGACGGACGTAGGTCACGATGGCGGCTTCGTCAGCCGGAAACTTCGACGCCTCCGCCTTCGCGCGCAGCAGATCGATCGCCTCTTCACGCAAGCCGTTGCGGCGCGCGGCCGCCACCTGCGCCGCCCATACGTACGCGGCTCCGCGCTCGCGCACGGCAGCGAGGATGCCGACGGAGCGCAGCTTGCCTTCGACCACACTTTCGTCGCGGAAGAAGGGGACGAGCGGCAACATGCGCTTCGTCATTTCCGGGCTGTGCAGCATCATGCTGAACGGACCACGGACGGCGCCGAACACTTTCAGGACATCGTCGACGACGGCCTGATGTTCGGGAGCAACGTCGGCTTTGCTGGCGACGGGCGTCACGCGTGGCATGGGTCAGCTCCCTTCTGCTATGGACGTGCAGTTTGCGCGCTAGTCTATCGACTTGCCAGACGCTTGCGCGGTTCTAGTGTCAACAACCAGAGTACCTCTCAGTTCGTCATTCTCGACCACGTAGACGGGACAGTCATTAGGCCGCGGACATGGACGATCTGATGCGCGGCGAGACCTACCATAGTAGTGAGATAGAGCTCGGCTGGTTCGAATGCCGTGGCGCCGGTCGTGCTGGGGTGAGATCGTGACTTCAACGCTGTTGCAACTCTACAGGTGGGCGCTCCCGTCCGTGCGCGATTGGCCCGGCGGGCCAATGTCGCCGTCACTCTACGGCTACGTCCTCAAGGTCAGCCGCCGGCAGCAGGTCCGCCTAGGCCTGCTGACGCTCGCGGTTTTTCCACTCTCCCTGATGCCGCTGGAACTGCAGCGGCGGATCATCAACTATGCCGTGGCCCACTCCGCCATCGAACTGCTGCTGGCCTACGGTGGTCTGTATCTTGTCGTCCTGCTGCTGCAAAGTGGCCTGAAGTTCCTGCGTGATGCCTACATGCACAGAATCGCCGAGGGTGTCACGCGGCTGCTTCGCCGGAAATTCGTCCGGCGCGGGCCGCTCGATGCCGCTGTTGCAGATGGCACGAAGCAATCCATCATCTCGGCGGAATCGGAGAAGGTCGGGGGCTTTGTCGCCGAGAGCATCTCGCTGCCGATGCTACAAGCCGGTACCGTGCTCAGCATCGCCGCCTACATGCTGATCATAGAGCCGCTGGTTGGGATTGTCGCGATCGTCTTCCTCGTCCCATCAGTCGTCGTGGTCGGCCTGGCGCAGCCCGTCCTCAACCGGTTGTCCCGATCGAAGATCACCGTTGTGCGCTCGCTGGGCGAATCAGTGCTTCGCGACGGTCGTCATGATGCATCAAAAGGATCGGATTCCGACGCGCTCGTCGAGCGCATCTACGACCTGCGTCTTCGCTTCGTTAACCTCAAGATTGCTACGAAGTCTTTCAACCAGCTGATCACCGGCCTGGGGCTGTTGAGTATTCTCCTGGTCGGCGGATGGCTCGCCATTCAGGATCGGACGGAAATCGGCATCATCGTGGCCTTCATGTCGGGGTACGAGCGGATGACGAACCCGGTCAGGGACTTGCTGAACTTCTATCGCCGCTTGTCCATGATGCGCGTTCAATACCGGTTGGTGGCCGATGCCTTCGCCTAGAGCCCTGCAAGAAACCGCCGCGCCGCTAAGGAGCGACAGCACTCCAGCGGCAGCCGAGACGTGGCTCCGTGACGGTGAGTGACTTAGGTGAACTCGCCGCGTTCGCAACGACCCTGAGGGTAGTTCCGCCCAGGCTGAAGTCCGTCGTGTAGACGCCAGGCGAAGTCTGCGACATGTTGCCGGTAATGCCACCGGCCGAGGTTACCGAAGCGGTATCACCCATTGCCCTGAACGTATGGACGCGTGACAGCGCTGTGTCGAACCGCATGCAACCCGCCGGATTTCTCTCCGGGACTACCCGAAATTCGATGGGAGCGCTCGTGACTGCCGAGGACTGAGGGGCCGATGCTTGTTGCGTCGAGCAGCCAGCGATGACAGCGCTGGTCATGGCCAGCGCGTAGCATGTAGCAGTCAATCCGCGCATTTCCTTCTCCCCTTCCAATGCCGTTCTCGTCGCATTGTAAAGTGAGGAGCATCCACACCGTTTGACCCCATGTCCCAGGAGCAGGCTAAGCGTCCCAATTCATTGGCCAAGGCGTTGTTTTCTTCGGCAAGGCCACCGAGCCCTTTTGCGCTTCGAATCAATGCACCTTTCTGGCGGCAAGAGGGGCGCAGACATGGTGCGCCATTCTCAGCGGGGGAAGATGATCAGAGGAATCGGATCAGATCGCCAAAGTTCTCAGGCTTCAACAGCATTCGATCGGTCGATGCGAGTGTCGGAAGCTGCTGACCGAACGACGCGGCTCGAACGTCGCTTGGGGAGACTCCGAACTGCCGGCGGAACATCCGGCTGAACGACGAGGCGTCGGGGAAGCACAGATCAAACGCAATCGCAGAAATGGATTTAGGATTTGTCGTATCGCGCAGCTCTGAATAGGCAGCCACCAGCCGTTTGTTCTGTATGTACCGGGCCACACCACCCTCACCGTCGAGCAGTCGATAGAGTTGTGAGCGCGACATGCCTACTTCGGCACAGAGCATGGCCGCGCCCAATGCCGAAACCCGTAGACGCCGCTCAACTGCGCGACGAACCAACTCCAGCCGACTGCTTCGAATTGGTGCTGCCGCTTCGGCCACCCGGTCTGCCGTCGGCTTGATGCAGGCCGCGACCATCGCACGCAGGGCATCTTTCAGCCCCTGAGCCTCTTCCTTCTCCAGGGCTGGCAAACTGCGTTCGAGCAGCAGCAAATACTCCGCAAGCAATCTTCCACTGGGCGAGTCCAGGGGGATGTCGCGCGCAGCGTCCAGCACGACTGCGATCTCGCGAAAGTCGTCGCGCCCCAGATACAGCTGCACGCGATCGTAGTCGCTTCGTTCGCTCGCCATCGGATCAGCCAATGACTGCACCAGCGGAATCCCGACTGCCGGTTCTGCCACGATGTCCCTGGTCAAGACCTTGTGCGTTCCTCGCTTGGTCAGCGTAATGACCCAATGGTCGACCGAATCGCGGTGAATGTGCGTGCGGCTGCGCTTTCCCGCGATCGCCGGCGCCGCAACACGGCTGAAGGCAAAACCATCCAACCGCCACGTCAGGTGCTTGGCCTCGAACCCCTCCGATGCCGGCCGCAGCGGTACGGTGTCGAAGACACGGCCATACCATTGTTCCCAGGCTTCGAACTGCTGTGACCCCGGCAAATACCGGGTGTCGAACACCTCTGGATCCATAACGCCCGCTTTAACACAATGGATGTGTATTTAATGATTATAGCTCACGAACTGCGCCATGTCTGCGGCCACACGCACCGCTGGCATTTGTTATGCGAAATCTCACGGCATGTGCTGAGGCGGAAATCAATCGAACGATGTCCCGCCTACCTTCACCTTGCGTCGCAGGACCGCAGGTGTAACTGCTCAGCATCGATCGCTATCGGTCGCGGCACCGTTCCTTGTGCCGCCGATGCCGTATTCGTCGCGCGCCTTTGATGCTCGTGTTGGCCTTGCACCAGGTCACGAACTGCTACCCGATTGCTTTCTCAGGTGCTCCCTCAACACTACGGCGTGCGCTGAAGGACGCGCCACAGCGCATGCCTAGGAAGAGCGCAGGCAGTCGCTGAACGTACGGGTATCGCCTCCCACCAGGGACTTGGATTGCGGCGCCGGTGGAAGTCCAGCATACGTCGCCGCCCTCACGTCGGTCGGACTTACGCCGAACTCGCGCCTGAACGCCCTGCTGAAGGAGGAAGCATCGGCAAAGCACAGCATATCGGCGACCTGACCGATCGGGAGATTGCTTCGAGCATCGCACAGGATCGAAAAGCTCTCGGAAAGGCGCTGGCGCTGGATATAGCGAGCCACGCCACCTTCGTCCTCCAGCAGCCGGTATAGCTGCGAGCGCGACGTCGCTGCCTCACGGCACAGCTTCGTCAAGCTCAGCGACGGTGAACGCAGATTTCGGCGCACCGACTGACGTACTCTCTCCATCAAAGTCAGCCTGATCTGATGGCTTGCCGCCAGCTGCCTCTCACTGGTCGGTGCAAGACAGGCCAGCAACATCGCCTCCACGGCCTTGTTCAGCCGGCTTGCAGCGTCGGCATCCAGGGTCGGGAGGTTCTGCTCGATGAGCAGGATGTAGTCGGCAAGCATTCTGCCGCCAGTACTGTCCAATGCCATTCCCCTGGCCGCGTCGACCGCGGGCGCAATGGCCTGGAAGCTGTCGCGGGGCAGCACGAGTTGGAGACGGTTGTCGTCCTGCCTTCGCCTTATGCCGATCTCCTCGCCAAAGGAGAGAATAAAGGGCGTCATGGGCGCCGCCTCGAACGAGACATCGCGCGTCGCGACGTCGCTCACGCTCTGCTTGCTGAGCGTGATTACCCAGTGGTCCACCGAGTTGTGCCGGATCATGGACTTTGTCCTGCTGACCGAATTCGGCGGAGAGACGACGCGGCTCAGCGTCAGCCCAGGGACGGTCCAAGTCCAGTTGGTTGCAATGAAATTGTCGTTGCTTGGATACTTCGGCTCGACATCAAAGATGGTGTCGTACCAGGCGCGCCAGGCTTCCAGTTGCCGGGTCTTGGGCAGATCGTTCGTAGCAAAGTGGTGAGCAAGCATGACCACCTCCGCGTCTTATGGCAGTCCCGTGCTTCTCCTAACAGCTGGCATATTCAGCGCAAGGTTGTGTAGTGCCTTGGCATGAAAATAGAGACGCCGGGCACAGTCCGGGACGCCCGGCACAGCCCCCGGCGGGGAGCTGGCAAGCGCTACTGTACGAGTCGTGCTCGCAACCGCCCGTATTCCTCCTCGGAGATCGATTTGCTCGATTTGAGTCGGTCGAGTTTCTCGATCTCGTCGGCGACGCTGAAGCCCCCGGCTTGACGCAGCTGGTCCTGAGCGCGCTGGGCCTGCTCTCGGCTGCGCTCGGCCATAGCTCGGCCCTGGGTAAGGAGATACGCGAAGATACCGACGTACGGCAGCACGATCAGCAGGATCACCCAGGCAACCTTGCCAAGGCCGGATACGTCATGGCGGCGAAACAGGTCGCCGAAGACGGTCATCAGCAGCCACAGCCACAGGATGAAGAGAAAGATCGAAAAGACGTTCGCGACGAAGTTGGCGAATGTGAAGCCCCCGTCAAACAGCATCGCTCCCCCTTGAGGATTGGCCCCTGGACTGTCACCAAGTGGCGAAAATCGCAATGTCCCGCAACCTGCACTACAATGCCAGAGAGCCGAAGCGTTCGCCAGCGCTGCTGGCCCGAGAGTTGGCGGAAGGAACCAGGTCATGACGTCAGAGACAGGCGAGACTGCCTGGCACCGAATCCTCGTGCCGCCGTTGATCCTGCTGGCCGTCGTCCTGGGCGTCGTCTTCACATGGTACAGCGCGCACAGCCTGCTGATGCTGTTCGCCGGCATCCTCTTCGCCGTGTTCCTCGATGCCTGCACACGCGGGCTCGGCTATGTCCTGCCGTTGACGCGTGCTTGGCGGTTCGGCCTGGTCACACTGGCGCTCGGCTCGCTCGCGGCGCTGGCGATCGCCTGGAGCATCATGCGCCTGCCCTCCCAGGCGCGGATGCTGCTGCAGGTGATGGATGCCCAGCTGACCGTTCTCGAGAATTACCTCGCGAGCTTCGGCATCGATCTGTTCGGGCCGGGCGGCCGGCATGACCTCTCGCAGTTCATCGCAGATCCCGGCCGCCTGTTTGGCCATGTCCAGTATGCGGTGAGCGGCGCCTACGTGTTCGGAATTACGACCATCGTCATCGTCTGCCTGGGGTTGTTCTTCGCTGGCCAGCCTGCGGGCTACCGGGAGGGCGCGTTGATCCTCGTGCCGCGAAATGCCCGCCCGCGCATGCGCGAGGTGATGAACGAGATGGGCCAGACCCTGCGCAGCTGGCTACTGGGTCAGCTCGTGCGCAGCGCCCTCGTAGCCGTGGTGCTGGCGGCGATGCTCCATACGCTTGGCGTGCCTGGGGCGGGTCTGCTCGGCATGCAAGCCGGCGTGGCCAACTTCATTCCCTATCTCGGGCCACTGATCGCCGCCCTGCCGATCGCCCTGGTGACCATGCCGCTCGGCCTGCCGACACTGGCCTGGGTCATGGCCATCTACTTCCTGATACAGACAATCGAGGGATTCGTGATCGCACCGCTGATTCAGAAAGGTTCGGTCAATGTCGCGCCGGCCTGGACCCTGTTCGCCATCGTGCTGCTCGGCGCGATGTTCGGCGCCATGGGAGTCGCGCTGGCGGCACCCCTGCTTGCGGTCGCTCGCATCGCCGCGCTGCGCTTCTACGTCGAGGACTGGCTGAAGGATCGCAATCAGGGAGCCGCCTGAGAAGGCTTGTCCGCGGTCTCGATCCGTTCCATCAGGTAGGGATGGAACGGGTTTGAAGAGGCGCGCAGCAGGGCATCGAGGTTGAGGATCAACACGTTGCGTTCGCCGCGTGGCGCGATCGCGCCGAGATTTACGCCGAACTCGTCGCTGTCGTCGGGCTGCATGCCGTAGAGGGAATCGTTCATCGGAAACGGCAGGGCAATGTGCGACAGTGAGAAGAGTCCGGCCGGAAACGCCAGGCCGAGAGGCCGCACCTTCTCATCCACGGAACCGGCTTCGATGACTCGTTCGACGACCTCGTAGGTGTCGGGGCTCGCGTTGGTGATGATCGTCGTGCGGAAGCTGCGCGGCGGGTTGGGCAGAATGCGCGACAGCATGGTCTCGGAACTGTTGCGCAGCAGCAAGCCGAGCTTGGCGGCGCGATTGATATCGAACAACACGAGTTCGCTGCCGTTTGCTGGCAGCAGGGCATAGAGTGCCGTGATCACCGCCCGTGTGCTGACCGTGAAATCTGCGACCGATTGGAACGTCAGGATCGGCGGCAGGCGGTCGAGCTTGCCTTGCTGAGCAGCAGTTGCCAGTCGATCCTGCAGCGCGAGCGTCAGCCGGTGCGACTGGCGCGCACCGTTGACCGGGAACGAATTGTACTTGAAGGGATTGAATTCCGGCACGATGCCGAGCCACGCTGCCTTGGCGAAGGCGGGAAACACCGCCGGCAGAGCCGCGATACCTGCAAAGCGCGCGAAAGCCGTGATGCCGATCATCGGCGAAATCAATATGAGGCGATCGGGCCGCGCCAGGCGTTGGTCGTCGATGGCGTCGAGTGCGTACTTGACCGCCAGCGCCCCCCCGTTGGAAAAGCCCACGACATGGAGCGGCCGCGACGTGCCGGCTCGCCGGCGCGCCTCGCGAACGGCAAGCCGGGTCGCAGCGTCCCAGTCTTCCCATTCGACGTCAGTCAAGGCGGCCGGCACGGTTCCGTGTCCCGGCATCCTGATCGCCACCGCGACGAAACCGCGATCGCGATAGTCGCGTGCGATGTGGCGCAGGCTGTACGGCGAATCGGTCAGCCCGTGCAGGAGGACGACCGCGCCGACGGTGGGTCCGTCGGGCTCGAGGACATACGACCGGTTCCAGTCCTGCGCAAAGCTGCCGGGATAGATCGGGCTGCTGGCGTAATAGCGGTTGCCCGGTGTCCGCGCCTCCTCGTCGATCTTGTCGACGATCTCGGTCCGGACCTCACGAAACGTCGCCTCCTCGGCCTTGAGGTAGGCGGCCCAGTCGGCCTTGTCGATCTCGGCGGCGTGCCAGTCGTGCGGTACGTGGGTGTGCCAGGGATCGAGCGGTGGCCCACGCTGAGAATCCCAGGCGCGTGCCACCAGAAGCGTCCCGGCAGCAACCAGCAGGAGCACGAGCACGCGGCGCAGTAGTCTCAGCATCTTGCGGGGCATCGCGATCTCGTTGGTTGGAATCTTTCACGTATCGGCAGATCAGCGCCGCGTCTGCATCCGCGCGCCAGTTTTGGAACGTACGGCATGGTCTCGGGACGAGGCGTCAATCAAACGGCACAACACGGCCCATAAGATGCCAGAGTGACCTCATCGGCAGAACAAAAACTCTCGCTGCGCGCGCTGATCGCCTTGGTCGTCGGCTCGATGGTCGGTTCGGGGATCTTCGCCATTCCCGCGGCGTTCGGCCGGGCGACCGGCGGCCTGGGCGCCCTGATGGCCTGGACCATCGCCGGCATCGGCATGCTGATGCTGGCGTTCGTCTTCCAGACCCTGGCGCGCCGCAAGCCCGAACTCGACGCCGGCATCTACGCCTATGCCAAGGCAGGCTTCGGCGACTATCTGGGCTTTGCATCGGCGGTCGGCTACTGGATCGGCTGCTGCCTGGCCGACGTCGCCTGTCTCGTCCTCATCAAGGCCACACTCGGTCAGTTCTTCCCGATCTTCGGCGACGGCACCACGCCTGCCGCCATCGCTGCGGCCTCCGCCCTGCTGTGGGGCGTGCACTTCCTGATCCTGCGCGGCGTCAAGGAAGCCGCCGCCCTCAACACCATCGCCACCTTCGCCAAGATCGTGCCGATCGCGATCTTCATCGTCGTCGCCATCGCCGGCTTCCAGGCCGACATCTTCGCGCTGAACTTCTGGGGCGGCGAGGAACCGACCTGGGGCAACATCGCCAGCCAGGCGCGCGCCTCCATGCTGGTCACCGTCTTCCTGTTCGTCGGCATCGAAGGCGCCAGCGTCTACTCGCGTTACGCAAGGGACCGCAACGACGTCGGCGTCGCCACGGTCCTGGGCTTTCTCGGAGTCCTCTGCCTGCTCGTGCTGGTCACCATGCTGTCGTACGGTGTGCTGCTGCGCCCCGACCTTGCGGCGGTGGCCTCGCCCTCGATGGCCGGTGTCATGGAGGCAATCGTCGGGCCATGGGGCAAGGTCTTCATCAGCCTCGGCCTCGTCATTTCGGTTCTCGGCAACTACCTGTCGTGGTCACTGCTGGCCGCGGAAGTGCTGTATTCGGCGGCCGGCCAGAAGACCATGCCGGCCTTCCTGGCGCGCGAGAACGAGAACAAGGCGCCGGTCGGCGCGCTGTGGCTGACCAATGTCGTGATCCAGGTCTTCCTGCTCTTCACCTGGTTCGCCGAAGAAGCCTTCACGATCGCGCTCAAGATGACGAGCTCGATGACTTTGATCCCCTACCTGCTGGTGGCGGCCTACGGCCTCAAGCTCGCCTGGACCGGCGAGACCTACGGCGCCGACCGGCGCGGCCGCAGCGTGGATTGGGCGCGCGGTGCGATCGCCACGGTCTATGCTGTCCTCATGCTGACATCTGGTGGTACTAAGTTCCTCATGCTGTCGGCGCTCCTCTACACGCCGGGCACGATCCTGTTCATCATCGCCAGGCGCGAGCAGAACAGGCCGGTTTTCACCCGCGTCGAATGGCTCCTGTTCGGCGTCATTGCCGCGGTGGCGGTCGCCGGCCTCTATGGTCTCGCTTCCGGCGCCATCGCAGTCTGAGTTCTCGACGCGTTTTCTTGCCGAGGGAGTGTTGCCCATGCCTGCCGAGCCACCGTCGCAACTCATTGACCTGGCCCTGCAGGGTGGCGGCTCACACGGCGCCTTCACCTGGGGAGTGCTGGACCGCCTGCTCGAGGAGCGCCGGTTTACCATAGAGGCCATATCGGGCACATCGGCCGGCGCCATGAACGCCGCCGTGATGGCCTACGGTCATGCCAGGGCCGGCAACGAGGGCGCGCGCGAGGAACTCGAAGCGTTCTGGCGCAAAGTCTCCCAGGCCGCCGCCTTCAGCCCGCTGCAACGCAGCCCGCTTGACAGGCTGCTCGGCCGCTGGTCGCTCGACCATTCGCCAGCCTACGTCGCGTTCGACATGATGGCGCGCGTCTTCTCGCCCTACGACCTTGCCGTCAGCATGCCCAACCCGTTGGCCAAGATCCTGTCGGAGTCGATCGATTTCGCCCGCTTGGCCGCCGCCCCGACAAAGCTCTTCATCACCGCGACCAACGTGCGAACCGGCCGTCCGCGCGTGTTTCGCAACGCCGAGCTCTCGCCCGACGTGCTGCTGGCTTCGGCCTGCCTGCCCGCCATGTTCCAGGCCGTCGAGATCGACGGCGAGGCCTATTGGGACGGCGGCTACTCCGGCAATCCGACCATGACCCCGCTGATGCAGGAATGCGTATCGAACGACACGATCCTGGTCGCCATCAACCCGGTCGAGCGCCCGGGCGTGCCGCGTGCGGCGCGCGACATCCTCAATCGCCTGAACGAGGTGTCGTTCAACGCGGTTCTGCTCAAGGAACTGCGCATGATGGCGCTGCTGCGCCGGGTCGCCGCAGCCGACGACGCCGAGGTCGCGCACTGGTCGCGCATGCGCATTCACATGATCAACAGCAACATGCTGGTCGAACTCGGTGCATCCTCGAAGCTCAATGCAGAGTGGCCGTTCCTCACTATGCTGCGCGATGAAGGCCGACGCGCCGCCGATGCCTTCCTCGCGGCGCACGGCGACGATCTCGGGCGACGCTCGACCCTCGACATCGATCGTTTGCTCGAGAGCGTCTGATGGGCCTCGCCGGAATCCTGTTCGGCCTCGCCCTGCTGGTGTTTCTGGCGTTCCGCGGCTGGAGTGTCCTTCTGCTGGCGCCCTTGGCAGCGATGGTCGCCGCCGCTTTTGCCGGCGAGCCGCTGCTTGCGCACTGGACCCAGACCTTCATGGGCAGCGCAGCCCAGTTCCTGGCGCAGTTCTTCCCGCTCTTCCTGATGGGCGCCCTGTTCGGCAAGCTGATGGAGGACAGCGGCTCGGTCAGAGCGATCGCGCAATGGATGACCGACCGACTCGGCACCGAACGCGCCATGCTCGCTGTGGTGCTGGCCGGCGCGCTCGTCACCTACGGTGGCGTCAGCCTGTTCGTCGCCTTCTTCGTGCTGGCGCCGATGGCCGAGGCGCTGTTCCGCACGGCCGGCCTGCCGCGCCGCCTGATGCCGGCGGCGATTGCGCTCGGCACCTCGACCTTCACGATGTCGGCGCTGCCCGGCACGCCCGCCATCCAGAACGCCATTCCCATGCCGTTCTTCGGCACGACGCCGTTTGCCGCGCCCGGTCTCGGCGTGATCGGCGCTGCCATCATGCTGGGCTTCGGCCTGTGGTGGCTGGCGCGCGCTGCGGCGGCAGCGAGGCGACGCGGCGAAGGCTTCGGCGATGATGCGCCCGCGCCGGTCGATGCCGCGGCCGAGGATCCGGTGATTCGCGAGCGTGCGACCACTGCGCATGGCTTCGATCCGGCTGAGATTCACCGTTCACAGCCCGCCGAGATGTCGCCATCGATCGCCGCAGCAGCGCTTCCCCTGGCGATCGTGATCGCCGTCAACCTGCTGATGTCCTTTGTTGTGCTGCCGCGCCTCGACACTGCGTTCCTGGCCGAACCACGGTGGGGCGCGACCACGCTTTCGGCGGTGGGCGGCGTGTGGTCGGTGGCGACCGCGCTCGCAGCCGCCATCGTCACCCTGCTGCTGATGACCGGCCGGCGTCTGCCCGTCGTGCGGGCGAGCGTCGACGCCGGGGCGAATGCGGCCGTCCTGCCGGCGCTCAGCGTGGCGAGCCTGGTAGGCTTTGGCGCCGTCGTCGCCGCGCTGCCCGCCTTCGCCCTCGTGCGCGACTGGGTGCTGGGGCTGGGCGGCGGCCCACTGGTGTCGCTTGCGGTGGCCACCAACGTGCTGTCAGCCCTCACCGGCTCCGCCTCGGGCGGCCTCACCATCGCACTCGACGCGCTCGCCCCGACCTACATGCAACTTGCCGTCCAGCACGGCATCGACCCCGCGCTGCTGCATCGAGTGGCCGTCATCGGCGCCGGTACTCTCGACAGCCTGCCGCACAACGGCGCCGTGGTGACGCTGCTCGCTGTGTGTGGTTCGAGCCACGCCAGGAGCTATCTCGACATCGTCATGGTTGGTATCGTCGGCGCGCTCCTCGCGCTGGTTGCCGTCATCGTGTTAGGCAGTGCGCTGGGAACGTTCTGAACCAGGGTGCAACTTGATCCTGCGTCAATTCGCTTCGCTGGTCGCTCTCGCGGTCGTATCCTCCATTGCCGCCGGCTGCTCGATTCCCCCGCGCGGCCCGGCAGTGCCCTCGTCGGATACGGTGCGCGCCCTACCGCTCGGCATTGCCAATGCGCGCTTCTACGCCGACGACGATCCTGGCCCGATGCTCGCCGAGGCTGCCCGTGCCCTCGAGCGAGAGCAGGCCGCATTGCGCGCCTCCGGCCGGCCGGCCAAGCCGATGCCGCCCGCGTCCTTTCTCGCGGTGTCCGGCGGCAGCGACAACGGCGCCTTCGGCGCCGGCCTCATCAACGGCTGGACCGCCACGGGCACGCGGCCCGAGTTCAGGATCGTGACGGGCATCAGCACTGGCGCCCTGATCGCTCCCTTCGCCTTTCTCGGGTCCGACTACGATCCCACGCTGCGTGAAATCTACACGATGACAGGTCCTGAACGGATCTTCCTCCGGCGACGCCTGCTGGCGGCCGTGTTCGACGACGCCATGGCCGACACCACCCCGTTGGCCGAGATGATCGCCCGCTATACCGACCAGGCGATGGTCGATGCCATTGCCCGCGAATACAGAAAGGGCCGTCTGCTGCTGGTTGCCACGACGGATCTAGACGCTCAGCGGCCGGTGATCTGGAATGTCGGCGCCATCGCCGACAGCCGGCATCCGAAGTCGCTGGACCTCTTCCGCAAGATCCTGCTGGCATCGGCCTCGGTTCCCGGCGCTTTCCAACCCGTTCTTCTGGACGTCGAGATCGATGGCGCAAAGTTCCAGGAGATGCATGTCGACGGCGGCGCGATCGCTCAGCTTTTCCTCTATCCGGCGTCGATCGACCCGAGCCTCCTGGCGGCCGAGCGGCGGTCGCAGACCGCTTACCTCATCCGCAACGCCAGGCTCGATCCCGAGCACGCCGAGATCGAGCGTCGCACCTTGACCATCGCCGGCCGCGCCATAAGCACCATGCTGGCGGCAAGCGGCTCCAACGACGTGCTGCGCGTTTATTTCCTCACCAAGCGCGACGGCGTCGACTACAACCTCGCCTACATTGGGTCCGACTTCAAAGTGCCGCGCGATCACCTGTTCGACCAGGTCTACATGCGTTCGCTCTATGACTACGGCTACCAGCAGGCCGTCACAGGCCGAGCATGGCACAAGACGCCGCCTGGCCTTCACACCAGGCGCGCCGGACGTCCGGAGGCGTCAGCCGTTGGCCCCGGGCCCGCCTCGAAGCAGTAGTTGCTTTCACGCCATCCCAACATTGTGCCCGGCGTCCCAAGATCGCCGCCTCTGGATCTGATTGGGACACCGCGACAAGTCGCTGGATTCCAGGCCGATGCGGCGGCAAGGGCCATTCGTAGAATGCCCCCCTCTAGCAAAGGAGGTCTATCGTGCTCAAGCGAAGGAGTCTGGTCGCGATCTCAATTCTTGCCCCGTTGCTGGCGCCTGCCGGCATCCGCGCGCAGAACCAGGCGATCGTCGGCATTCAGACGGTGACGACTTATTCCGCCGACGTCCGCATCACGGCCGTCGATCCCAACGCGCGGACAATAGCGGTGACCTATCCCGACGGCGCGGTGCGCACGCACACCGTCAGCCCGTCGGTGGCAAACTTCGGCGCCGCGCGTGTCGGCGAAATGGTGTCGATTGCCTTCGAGGACCGTCTGAGCTTCGTGCTGTCGGATCGCAAGACGCCGACGCCGGCCAATCGCGACGTGAGCGTAGTCGGCACGGCAGCTTCCGGCCAGAATATTACCGGCGTCTCGGCGTCCGAGGCCGTCGGCACCTGGTGGGTCGTGGGCGTGAACCCGGCGGCCAATACGATCACGCTGGTCAATCCTGCCAGCGGTCCGGTGCGTACCTACAACGTGTCCACGCAAGCGGGACGCGATCAGCTGCCGCGAGTCACGGTCGGCGACAGCCTGACGGCCATCAACAGCCAGCTCCTGGTCGTTTCGATTGCGCCAAAGGCGTGAGGCAGGTCCTGCAGCGTCAGCATTTTCGCGAGCGCAGTCGCAGAACTGCGCGCCTCGACTCCGGTCGCCCGTCTTGGAAAGGCGGCCGGAACGGACCTGCCGGGCGCAGCCGCGCTCACATCGCTGCGACTTACCCCGAACTCACGGGGGCCCGATTCGACGCTAGCAACGGCTGCCTCGCCTGGCTCGGGCAACATATTCCCCCGTCGCGATCCTGAGAATCAGGCTGGCGACGGGAATGATTGCCTTTTCAGGATCGAAGGCGCCGGGCGATTTTCGGAGTCGGTCATCAGTCGGCGGGATCACGAATGATCGGGCAGGTCATGCAGTGTCCGCCGCCTCGCCCGCGACCGAGCTCAGCGCCGACGATGGTGACGACCTCTATGCCTTCCTTGCGCAGCAGCGTGTTCGTGTAGGTATTGCGGTCGTAAGCGAAGACGACCCCCGGCGAGGCGCAGACGAGGTTTGCGCCGCTGTCCCACTGGGTGCGTTCCCGCATGTAGGCGGTTCCGCCCGTTTCGACCACGCGCATCTTCTTGTGACCGAGCGCCTCGCCCACCGTCTCCACGAACGACTTCTTGTCCTTACGAAGCTCTATGCCGCTTGGCGTATTCGCGGGGCGATAGGAATAAGCCTGTATGTTGTAGACGATGTCCGGGTAGAGCAGCACGCAGTCGCGATCGGCAAAAGTGAACACGGTGTCGAGATGCATCGCGGCACGCAGCTTGGGCATCGCCGCCACGATGACGCGCTCTGCCGCGCCCTGCTTGAAGAGCGCCTGCGCGAGCTGGCTGATGCCTTGGCGTGAGGTGCGCTCGCTCATGCCGATCAGCACGACGCCCTTGCCGATCGGCATCACGTCGCCGCCCTCGACGGTGGCAAGGCCGTGATCCTCCGTCGGGTCGCCCCACCACACCTTGACCTTGCCGGCGAAATCCGGGTGAAACCGATAGATCGCCGTCGTCAGGATCGGCTCTTCGTGGCGCGCCGGCCAGAACAGCGGATTGAGCGTGCAGCCGCCGTAGATCCAGCACGTCGTATCGCGCGTGTAGAGCGTGTTGGGTAGAGGCGGCAACAGGTATTCGGTGACGCCGGCTGCGTCCTTGACGAGCTTCAGCATCTCGCCGCCATGCGTCTCGGGAAATTCCTCGGTCGACAATCCGCCGATCAAGGTCTCGGCCAGGTCACGCGGCTTCAGCCCTTCGAGGTAACTCTTGATCTCGTCGACCAGACCGAGCCCGACCTGGTTGGGCACCACCTGGTTGTCCAGGATCCACTTCCTGGCCTCGGGAATGGACACGGTGTCGGCGAGAAGGCTGTGCATCTCGACGACCTCGATTCCGCGATCTCGCATCTTCTGCATGAAGTCGAAGTGGTCGCGCTTGGCGTTGTCGACCCAGAGCACGTCGTCGAAAAGCAACTGATCGCAGTTCGACGGTGTCAGGCGCTGGTGGGC
>CADECW010000028.1 GCA_902825855.1 uncultured Rhodospirillales bacterium
CGATCAGCTTGACCTCGTGCAGGCACTCGAAATAGGCCATCTCCGGCGCGTAGCCTGCTTCGACCAGCGTCTCGTAGCCAGCCTTGATCAACTCGACCAGGCCGCCGCACAGCACGACCTGCTCGCCGAATAGATCGGTTTCGCACTCTTCCTTGAAGGTCGTCTCGATGGTTCCGGCGCGGCCGCCGCCGATCGCCGACGAATAGCTGAGGCCGATCTCGAGCGCATTGCCCGACGCGTTCTGCGCCACGGCGACCAGGCACGGCACGCCGCCGCCGCGCAGGTACTCCGAGCGCACGGTATGGCCCGGACCCTTGGGGGCAATCATGAACACGTCGATGTCCGCCCGCGGTGTGATGAGGTTGAAGTGCACGTTGAGGCCATGCGCGAAGGCGAGCGCCGAGCCCGCACGCATGTTCGGCGCGAGATCGGCGTTGTAGATGTCGGACTGCAACTCGTCCGGCGTCAGCACCATGACGATGTCGGCCCACTTGGCGCCATCGCTCGGGCTCATCACCGTGAAGTCCGCGCCCTCCGCTTTCTTGATCGTGGCCGAGCCCGGCTTCAGGGCAATGCGCACATCCTTCACCCCCGAATCGCGCAGGTTCATCGCATGGGCATGGCCCTGGCTGCCGTAACCGACGACAAGGACCTTCTTGCCCTTGATCAGGTTCACATCGGCATCGCGATCGTAGTAGACACGCATGGGCCCAATTCCTCCTGGCAGTGTGCGTTTTTCCGTTGAAGCGGGCTTACTAGACAACCCGGACCGCAAAGACCAGTCTGGAATGCGCTTCCAACGCATGACCGCTTTTCGCTGCGCGCTGCTCGCCGCCAGGCGCCGTTTGCATCGGCGCTCAGCAACTCGACCATCCCAGCTTGAGGCGAACGCCAATCCTGGACAAGGCGATCGCGACGCGGCAGCGTCCCTCCATGTTTCGTTCGCGCCTCTACGCTTCGCTCGCAATTGCCGCCGCCGGCATCCTGGCGGCCTGCTCCAATCCTGATTCAGCCGCGCCCGTCGGCCCTGCGTTGCCGATGCCGCAGGTCCAGGCCGCGATCGACAATTCCACCCCCGACGCCGCCCGGCGCGGCATGGCCGACAAGACGTGGCTGTGGGCCGGCGGCGGACCGGCGCAGATCCACTACTCGACAACCGACGGCCGCGACTTCGCCTGGGTGGTCGGCCAGCGCCGCATTTTCGCCGGCGAATGGCAGGTCAACACCGCGCCTGGCGCCAATGGCCAGTCGATCGTCCAGATCTGCCTGCGCTATCCCGGCGTGCGACTGTCGGGCCTCAGTTCCGACTGGAACTGCCGCCCGGCCGGCGAGATGTTCTACGGCATGGCCGAACGCGAGGCCGGCGATCCACTGCGCATCAACGGCCGTACGACGGCGCTGTTCGTTTTGGATAAGACGCCATCCAGCCTCGCCGAAGTGCAGGCGCGGGTCCGCGACTAAAGCGGAATGCGATGAACGCGCAACGCGCTTGCGGCAAAGACTTCAGCGGTCGGAGAAAATCAATCGCAAGCCGAGCAGCCCGAGCACGCCGCCCATGACGCGATCCAGCCAGACCTTTGCGCGCCGGTAGAAGGCGCGCGCCGGCCCGCCGGAGAACAACAGCGCCAGCAGGGCGAACCAGCAGAACTCGTTCGCCGCGACGATCGCCAGCACCGCTCCGTCCATCCAGCCAGGCGTGTCCTGCGGCAGCACCGACAGGAAGATGCTGCCGAAGAACACCATGATCTTGGGATTGCTGAGCTGCAGCAGCAGGGCGCGCATGAAACCCTGCCAGCCGGTCATGTGCGCCGTGCGGTCGACCGCGATCTCGGGCAGCGCGGGCAGCGGATCCTTGGCATGGCGCCAGATCATGACGGCGAGATAGAGCAGGAAAAGCGCGCCGCCGATGCGGAAGCCGACGTACAGCCATTCGAACCTGGCGAAAAGCGCCTGCAGGCCGTAGAGCGCCGCCGCGGCCCAGGCGAGCGCGCCCACCATCATGGCGAACGCCGCCAGCAATCCACCGCGCCTGCCGGCGACCGCCGACGTCTGGATCACCAGCACCGTCGACGGCCCGGGGCTCGCTACCGCCAACAGATGGACGACGGCAAGGCCGAGCAGCGCAACGGCATGCTCCATCAGAGCGCGTCGCCACCACGCGACATCGCCACGATGCCGGTGCGGCCGACATCGACCAGCCCCAGTCCCTCCATCAGGCCGATGAAGGTCTGGACCTTGTCGGAGCTGCCGGTGACCTCGAAGACGAAGGAATCCATCTTGGCATCGATCACCTTGGCGCGGAAAACGTCGGCGAGACGCAGCGCCTCGACACGCTTGTCGCCGCTGCTCTTGACCTTCACCAGGGCGAGCTCGCGCTCGATGTGCGGACCTTCCACGGTGAGGTCGCGCACCTTGTGGACCGGCACCAGGCGGTCGAGCTGGGCCTTGATCTGCTCGATCACCATGGGCGTGCCCGTCGTCACGATGGTGATGCGCGAGAGATTCTCCTTGGCGTCGGTCTCGGCCACCGTAAGGCTTTCGATGTTGTAACCGCGGCCCGAGAACAGGCCGACCACGCGCGCCAGGATACCGGGCTCGTTGTCGACCAGCACCGAGATGGTGTGGCTGGACGTCATCATGGGTGCGTTCACACCAGCACCATGCCTTCTTCGGACACCGGCTTGGCGGCACGGTCGTCGGGTCCCAGCAGCATGTCGTAGTGCGCCGCTCCCGACGGGATCATCGGGAAGCAGTTCTCGGCCTTGTCGACCAGCACGTCGACGATGACCGGTTGCTTGATGTCGATCATCTGCTTGATGGTGTCGTCGAGCTTCGACGGCTCGTGGACGCGCAGGCCGACCGCGCCGAACGCCTCGGCGAGCTTCACGAAGTCGGGCAGCGATTCCATGTAGCTCTCGGAATAACGGCCGCCATGCAGCAGCTCCTGCCACTGGCGCACCATGCCCATGTACTGGTTGTTCAGGATGAAGATCTTCACCGGCAGGCGGTACTGCGCCACCGTCGAGAGCTCCTGGATGTTCATCATGATCGAGGCTTCGCCGGCAACGTCGATGACCAGCGCGTCGGGGTGGGCGATCTGGACGCCCATCGCCGCGGGGAAACCGTAACCCATGGTGCCGAGCCCGCCCGAGGTCATCCAGCGGTTGGGCTGCTCGAACTTCAGGAACTGCGCCGCCCACATCTGGTGCTGGCCCACTTCCGTCGTGATGTAGTGGTCGCGGTCCTTGATGTGCTGGTAGAGTCGTTCCAGCGCGTATTGCGGCTTGATCGTCTCCTTGTCCTGCTTGTAGGCGAGGCAGTTGCGCTCGCGCCACTTGTCGATCTCGGCCCACCATGCCTTCAGCGCCTTGTGGTCGACCTGGGGCTGCCTGGCCTTCCATACGCGGATCATCTCTTCCAGCACATGCCCGGCGTCGCCCACGATCGGCAGGTCGACACGGACGTTCTTGTTGATCGAGCTGGGGTCGATATCGACGTGGATCTTCTTTGACCTGGGCGAGAACTCGGCGAGCTTGCCGGTAATGCGATCGTCGAAGCGCGCGCCGATATTGATCATGACGTCGCAGTTGTACATCGCCAGATTGGCTTCGTAGGTCCCGTGCATGCCCAGCATGCCCAGGAACTGCCTGTCGCTCGCAGGGAAGGTGCCGAGCCCCATCAGCGTGTTGGTGATGGGGTAGCCCGTCATGTGCACGAATTGCGTCAGCAGCTTGGACGCTTTCGGACCGGCATTGACGATGCCGCCGCCGGCATAGAAGACCGGCCGCTTGGCGCCAGCGATCATCTCGATCGCCTCCTCGACCTTCTTCGTCTCGGGCTTCACCTGCGGGCGATAGCTCTTGTGCTGCACCGGCTTCTTGGGCGCCACATAGTCGTGCCTGTTCATCAGCACGTCCTTGGGCAGGTCGATCACCACCGGACCGGGCCGGCCCGAGCGGGCAACGTAGAAGGCCTCGTGAACGGTCCGCGCCAGATCGCCGACCGCTTTAACCAGATAGTTATGCTTGGTGCACGGCCGGGTGATGCCGGTCGTGTCGGCTTCCTGGAAGGCGTCGTTGCCGATCAGGTGCGTCGGCACCTGGCCGGTCAGGCAGACGATGGGCACCGAATCCATCAGGGCGTCGGTGAGCCCGGTCACGGCGTTGGTCGCGCCGGGACCCGACGTCACCAGCACCACGCCGACCTTGCCTGTCGAGCGCGCATAGCCTTCGGCCGCATGCACGGCCGCCTGCTCATGGCGCACCAGGATGTGGCGCAGCCGGTTCTGCTTGAAGAGGGAGTCGTAGATCGGAAGGACCGCGCCGCCCGGATAGCCGAAGACGACCTCGACTTCCTCGTCGATCAGGGCTTTCACCAACAGATCGGCGCCAGTCGTGGCGGACTCCTCGGGCTTCATGACACGGCTCTCCTCTCTGACAAATGTGCCGCAAAACGGGGGTTTTGCGGCGGCGCGGAAAGTATAGGCCGGGTCGGGAGGAATCAACCGAAATCGCACGAAATGTAAAGTTTCAGGCCTGCGTTTTAGTCAATAATTTCTCGGCTTGTTCCAAGCCCAGGTCGGTCATCGAATCGATCACCACATCTGGTGTCAGCTGATGACGGAACCACGTCATCTGGCGTTTCGCATATTGGCGGGTGTGATCGATCCCGATTCGTCGGGCATCCTCCAGCGAAAGCTCACCGCGGAGATGCGCGAACAACTCCGGCGCGCCGTGCGCCTTGAGGCCAGGCGACCGCGCGTCAGGCTTTCGATCGAACACCGCCCGCACCTCGTCGAGCACACCCGCCTTCAGCATGGCGTCGAAGCGCGTCTCGATACGCGCCCTGAGCCAGGCGCGCTCCGGCGCCAGAAGGACCGTGGCGAACCGCCAGGGTGGCGGCTGTCCCTCACCCGTCTGCCAGTCGCTGAGAGGCCGGCCGGTCGCCAGCCAGACCTCCCAGGCGCGGACGTGACGCTGGCGATCGCGGGCCTTCAGCCGCTCGACGATTTTGGGATCTTTCGTCGCCAGCCGCGCCCGAAAAGCGTCTGCGCCCATTGCATTCCAATCGGCATTGGCCTGGTCGCGCAGGCCTGCCGTCACGTCGGGGATGGCCGCGATCCCCTGCATCAGCGTCCTGAGATAGAGGCCGGAGCCACCGCACAGCACGGGCACACGTCCGGTTGCGAAGCTGCGCTCGATCTCGGCCGAGGCAAGGTCGCGCCAGCGCGCCGCCGACAGCGTCTCGGTGAGCGGCAGCATGCCGTAGAGTGCATGCGGCACGCGTTCACTCTCCTCCATGGTCGGCTGTGCCGTCAGGATAGGAAAGGCGTCATAGGTCTGCATGGCATCGGCATTGATCACCGTGCCGCCATGCCGTGCGGCAATGGCAAGCGCCAACGCCGACTTGCCGCTGGCCGTCGGGCCGGTGATGACGAGGACTGGGCTCTGAGCCATGGCGGGCGAATTGTTTGCAAATCCACCGGGCCACCGCTAGAGCCGGAGCGTGAAAAACGTCCTCGTCCTGGTCTCGAGCGCGGCGCATCCCGCGCTGAACGATGGCGCCATCAGGAACGCCGTTGCCGTACTGCAGGCGCAGGGCGCCACCGTCGGCACGCCCCAGTGGCTGGCGCCCGAGATCGCCTGCGACATTCCCTTCGACGGCGAGGCATCGCCGGTCGCCATGACCGCGATCGACGCGGTGGTCGTGCCGACGGTGGGCCGGCGCAAGAAGCTGCTGGTGGCCGACATGGAATCGACCATGATCGAGAACGAGATGCTGGACGAGCTGGCGGATTTCCTGGGCCTGCGCGAGAAGATCGCCGGCATCACCGCGCGGGCGATGAACGGCGAGATCGACTTCGGCGGCGCCCTGAACGAGCGTGTCGCGCTCTTGAAGGGGCTCGATGTGGCCAAGCTCGACGAGGCGGCCAGGCGCATCCGCTACACGCCGGGCGGCGCGACGCTGATCGCCACGATGAAGAAGCACGGCGGCCGCTGCGCACTGGTGTCGGGCGGCTTTACCCATTTCACGGCGATGGTGCACAAGGCGCTGGGCTTCGATTCGCATGCCGCCAATGGCCTGCAGCATGACGGTCGCACGCTTGCCGGCACGGTCGACCTGCCGATCCTGGGCAAGGAGGCCAAGCTCGCTACCCTGCAACGGCTGGCCGGCGAGGACGGACTCTCACCGGCCGACGCCGTGACCGTGGGCGACGGTGCCAACGATTTGCCGATGTTGAAGGCGGCGGGCCTGGGTGTCGCCTTCCACGCCAAGCCCGCGGTGGCCGCCGAGGTGTCGGCGCGCATCGACCATGGCGATCTCACCGCACTGCTCTACCTGCAGGGCTATCGCCGCGCCGATTTCGTCGAAAGGACCGACCCATGACCGACGCCGTCCAGATCGTGCTCGCCAAGCGTCCGGCGGGTGACGTGACTGCCGACTGCTTCCGCGAGGAGAGGGTGAGCCTGCCCGTACCGGCCGACGGCGAGGTGCTGGTGCGTTCGCGCTTCCTGTCGCTCGATCCGTACATGCGGCCGCGCATGACCGAGCTGCGCTCCTACACGCCACCCTTCGAGCTCGAGAAACCATTGACCGGCGGGTCGGTCGGCGAGGTAGTCGACTCGAAGAACCCGCGCTTTGCCAAGGGCGACACGGTGATCGGCCTGCTGAACTGGGCGAGCCACACGCTCCATGACGGCAAAGGCCTGCGCAAGATCGATCCGGCGGCCGCGCCGCTTTCGGCCTATCTCGGCGTGCTGGGCATGCCCTCCTTCACCGCCTGGTACGGCATCCGCCACATCTGCAAGCCAAAGGCCGGCGAGACGGTGTTCGTGTCTGCGGCGACCGGCGCCGTCGGCCAGGTGGCGGGCCAGCTCGCCAGGCTTGCCGGCGCGCGTGTCGTCGGCTGCGCCGGCGGCGAGGACAAGTGCGCCTGGGCGGTGCGCGAGGCGGGTTATGACGCCTGCTTCAATCACAAGACCGAGCACGATGTCGGAGCAGTGCTCGACAAGCTCTGCCCGCAGGGCATCGATGCCGACTTCGAGAATGTCGGCGGCAGGATCTTCCACGCGGTGTTCGAGCGGCTGAACAACTTCGGCCGCGTCGCCTTCTGCGGCGCCATCTCGGAGTACCAGGATAAGACGCCGATGGCTGGCCCGCCCAAGATGTTCGCCATCGTGCAGCGGCGGCTGACGCTGCAGGGCTTCATCGTCTCCGACCACATCGCGCTGATGGGCGAATTCGTGAGCGAAGTCGGCGGGCTGGTCGCGTCGGGCAAGCTCAAGAGCCGCGAGACCGTCGTCGACGGGCTCACCCGCGCACCGGAAGCCTTCATGGGCCTGCTGCGCGGCGAGAACTTCGGCAAGCTGGTGGTCAAGATCGCCTAAGAGGGCGGCTGGACAAGGCCGACGATGAAACCACTCTTCCTCGGGATCGACGCCGGCGGCACCCATTGCCGGGCCCGCCTCGTCGACGCGGCCGGCAACGTCCTGGGATCGGGTCGTGCCGGTCCCGCCAACCTGACCTTGGGCATCGACAAGGCCCACCGGGCGATCATGGCGGCGAGCGCCGAAGCCTTCGCCGAGGCCGGCCTCAAGCAGACCGCGATGCGGCGCACCCACGCCGGCATGGGGATAGCGGGTGCGGACGACCCTGCGCAGGCAGGTAGGATGGCAGCACGCCGCTTCGTCTTTGCGTCGGTCACCATTCGCGGCGACGCCGAGACGGCGTGCATCGGTGCCCATGAGGGTCGTGACGGCGGCGTGCTCATCCTCGGTACCGGCAGCAATGGGCTGGTGCGTCGGCGCGGCCGGCTCACGCGCATCAGCGGCGACGGCTTCCTGATCTCCGACCTGGCTTCGGCCGCAGTCGTCGGACATGCGGCGGTGCGCCAGGCCCTGGCGGCGCATCAGGGCGTGATCACGCCCTCGCCGCTCACGCGCCGCATCATGCGTCGCTTCGACGGCGACGCGGTGAAGATGCGGGAATGGGCCATGGCCGCGACGCCGAGCCACTGGGGAGAGTTCGCGCCCCTCGTCTTCGCCTGCTCCGACAAGGCCGACCCTGTTGCCCGACGATTGGTCGCCGATGGCGTCGCCGACGTCATCCGGCTGCTCGACCGCATGATCGCGCTGGGGGCGACGCGCATCGCCCTGACGGGCGGCCTGGCCGACGCCTACGCGCGCCGGCTGCCCCGCCGCCTGGCGCGCATCCTCGTGCCCGCCCAGCGCGACGCCCTGTCCGGCGCCATCGATCTGGCCCGTGGGATGGCCGGCCGATGACCGCCATCACCGCCCTCACCGGTGCGCGCATCTTCGACGGTGACCGCTGGCACGACCGGTCGGCCGTGCTGGTCCGTGACGGAGCGATCGTCGGCATTGCGCCGCAAGCCGACCTGCCGGCGGACGCAGCCGTGCAGCAGCTCGACGGCGGCATGCTGGTGCCCGGCTTCATCGACGTCCAAGTCAACGGCGGCGGCGGCGTATTGCTCAACGACACACCAACGGCGGAGGCGATGGAGCGGATCGCCACCGCCCACCGCGCCTTCGGCACCTGCCGCCTGTTGCCGACACTGGTGACGACAAGCGCGGATGCGGTCGCGGCGGCGCTGACGGCGGCGCGCGACGCCGGTTCCGGTGTCGCCGGGCTGCATCTCGAGGGCCCGCATGTCGCGCCGGCCCGCAAGGGCGTTCACGATCCGCAATTCATGCGCCGCATGACGGACGCCGACGTCGAGACGCTGGTGTCCGCCGACGTCGGACGTCTGCTGGTCACCATCGCACCCGAGCAGGTCGCGGCCGCGCAGGTCAGACGACTGGTCGAAAGCGGCGTGATCGTGAGCCTCGGCCACTCCGATGCGACCTACGAGCAGGCCATGGCGCTGTTCGATGCGGGAGCGACCGGTGTGACGCATCTCTTCAATGCCATGAGCCCGATGCAGGGTCGTGCTGCCGGCCTGGTCGGAGCGGCCCTCGACGCCAGCACGGTCTGGTGCGGCATCATCGCCGACGGACTGCACGTCTCGGCACCGACGCTCTCGATCGCGCTGCGCGCCAAGCGACCGCCCGGACGGCTGCTTCTGGTGACGGACGCCATGCCGACCGTCGGTTCGACGGTCACGTCCTTCAAGCTCGGCGAGCGCACCGTCACCCGGCAGGGCGACCGCCTGACCTGGACCGATCCGAACGGCGCTCAGGTGCTGGCCGGCGCCCATCTCGACATGGCTTCGGCCGTGCGCTTCTGCGTCACGGCCTTGAAATTACCTTTGGAGGAAGCGCTGCGGATGGCGGCGCTCTATCCCGCCAGTTTCCTGCGCATCGACGACAGGCATGGCCGCCTGGCCCCCGGGCATGTCGCCGACATCGTACATATGGGGACGGACCTCACGGTCCGCCGCACGTGGCTGGGCCGAGCCTAGGGATCGGCCGAGCCTGACGGCTACTTCGTCAGCCGGAGTGCCGCGAACCTGGGGTCGCCCTGGCGTTCGACGAACAGCAGGACCGAGCGCTTCTTGGCCTGCTGCAGCTTACCCACGAGGTCGGCGACCTCCTGCGGGGTGCTGACCGGCTTCTGGTCGACCTCAAGGATGACGTCGCCCGCCTGCAACTGCTTCTCGGCTGCCGGGCTGTTGGGCGCCACCTTGGTGACGACGACACCCTTCACCTGGTCCGACAGGCCGTACTTCTCGCGCAGCTGGTCGGTCACCTTCTGCAGCGTCAGGCCAAGCTGCTCGACGGTCGAGACGATCGGCTGGTCGGGCTCGGCCGGCTTCTTCTCGCCCCCCTTGGCTGCGGCGTTCTGCTTGCCTTCCTCTTCCTGTTCGCCGATGCGCAGCTTCAACGGTACTTCCTTGCCGCCGCGCCAGACGACGACGTCGACTGTGCTGCCGACGCGGGCATTGGCAACCAGCCGCGGGAAGCGGCGCAGATCAAGCACGTCCTGGCCGGAAAAGCTCAGGATGATGTCGTTGCGCTTGAGGCCCGCCTTGGCCGCCGGACCGTCGGCCACGACATTGGCCACCAGCACGCCGCGGGCGCGGTCGAGGCCGAAGGAATCGGCGATATCGTCGGTGACGCTCTGGTAGCTCACGCCCACCCAGCCCCGCTTGACGCGGCCGAATTCGCGCAGCTGGTCGGCAACCTGCTTCACGAGGTTGGACGGGATCGAGAAGGCGAGACCGGCATTGACGCCCGACGGCGAATAGATCGCGGTGTTGACGCCGATCACCTCGCCCTGGGCGTTGTACAGCGGACCGCCCGAGTTGCCCTTGTTGATGGCGGCGTCGGTCTGCAGGTAGTCATCCAGCGAATCATTCAGCGAGCGGCCGCGCGCCGAGATGATGCCGGCGGTCACAGAGTGGCCGAGGCCGAACGGGTTGCCGATCGCGATCACCCAGTCGCCGACCCGCTCCTTGTCGGAGTCGCCCCACTTGATGGCAGCCATCGGCTTCTTGCTGGGCGGCTCGACCTTGAGCAGGGCCACGTCGATGCGGCTGTCGGAGCCGATCAGCTTGGCCTTCAGCTGGGTGTCGTCACGGAAGATGACCGTGATGTCCTCTGCGCCCTGGATGACGTGATTGTTGGTGATGATGTACCCGTCGGGATCGATCACGAACCCGGAGCCGAGCGACGTGCCGCGGCGCTTCTGTTCTTCGCCACCGCGCTTGTCGAAGAATTCCTTGAACAGTTCCTCGAACGGCGAGCCGGGCGGAAGCTGCGGCATGTCGCGCAGACGCGGGCCCTGCTGAGGCACGTTCTGGGTGGTCGTGATGTTGACCACCGTGGGCATCAATTTGTCGACCAGTTCGGCGAAGCTGTCGGGCGCGTTGCGCGCCGGCTGCGCCGCTGCGGGCTGAGCCAGGACCAGACCGACCGATACCGCCGCCGCAACGACGGTCGACCTCAAAACACCAGGAAAATCAGTGAGAATCACGTCCGACCTCCAACGGCGCTCAGGCCTCAACGGATCGGAACGGCCGGCGCCGCGCGTTCGAGTTACTGTCTACATGGCGGCCGATTGTGGCGCAAATAAAGAGGCGTTGATGTTGCTGATTGTTTCGGATTTTTGGGTGACTTTGCGAAAATCGGCCGGTGGCGTTGCAGGACTGCCACACGCCACCGGTACGGTTCCCTGACGACGTTTTCCTAAGCTACTTCCTGGCCGGTCCTGACGGATCGTTGAAATAGCGGAAAAAGTCGTTGTCGGGACTCAGCAGCATCGTCGAGCCGCCGCTGCCGAAGGCCTGTTTGTAGGCTTCCATGCGCCGGTAGAAGGCATAGAAATCCTTATCCTTGTTGAAGGCCTGGGCATAGATCTTGGTCGCTTCGGCATCCGCCTCGCCCTTCAGAACCTGGGCCTTCAATCCGGCGTCGGCCTTGATGACGGCGACCTCGCGGTCGGCCGTCGCGGTGATGCGCGCCTTCTCCTCGTCGCCCTCGGCGCGAAGCTGGCCGGCTTCGCGCTCGCGGTCGGTCTTCATGCGGTTGTAGACCGACTGCGAGTTGGCCTGCGGCAAATCTGCACGCTTGATGCGCACGTCGACCGTGTCGACACCCAGGTCCCTGGTCTTGGCGTTCACCCGCTTGGTGATGTCGTCCATCAGGGATTCGCGACGGTCGGTCAGCACCGCATGCAGCGGCACCGAACTCAACACGCCTCGGATCTCGGAGTTGATCAGCGAATCGAGCAGTCCGCGCAGAGCCTGTTCGCCACCCGGCACCGTCTGGGCGAAGGTCTTGGCGTTGGTGATCTTGTAACGGGCATAGGCATCGACCACGAGGCGCTTCTGGTCGCCGGCGATGATCTCGAACTCCTCGGCTTCGTAGTCGAGCAGGCGCCGGTCGATGCGCTGGATATCCTGGATGAGCGGGAGCTTGGCGTAGAGGCCGGGTTCGACCTTGGGGTCGCCAACGATGGCGCCGAACTGGCGGACCAGCACCTGCTTGGTCGGGTCGACGGTGTAGAAGGTCTGGGTCACCAGGAAGATGGCGACCGCGAGCGCGATCAACGCGACAATTGCACGGTTGGTCATCGCGTGCCTCCCTGGGCCTGCGGACCGGTGGTTCGCGGTGGCCCTCCTGGTGGCTGTGCCGGGCCGCCCGGCTTCAATTCCGGTAGCGGCAGGTAGGGCAGCACTCCGCCAGTGCCGGACGTATTCTTGTCGACCAGCACCTTGTTCACGTTGCGCAGCACCTCTTCCATCGTGTCGAGGTAGAGGCGCTCGGTGGTGATGTCCTTGGCCTTGTCGTATTGCTCGTAGACCTGAGTGAAGCGCTGGGCATCACCGCTCGCCCGGGCGACGATCTCGGCCTTGTAGGCCTCGCCGCGCTGGATGATCGATTCGGCCTCGCCCTTGGCTCGCGGCAGCACCTGGTTGCGATAGGTGTTGGCCTCGTTGATGCTCTTCTCCTTGTCGGCGCGCGCTGCCTGCACGTCACGGAACGCCGCGATCACTTCCTGCGGCGGGTCGACGCGCAGGAGCTGGACGTTGGAGATGCGAACGCCCAGCCCATACTCATCGAGGATGCGCTGCAGCAGGTCCTTGGCGTCCTGCTCGATGCGGCTGCGGCCCTCGGTCTGGGCATATTGCAGGTTCGACCGGCCGATGACTTCGCGCATCGCGGCCTCGGCGGCCGAGCGCACGTTGTCCTCCGGATTACGCACGTCGAAGGCGTACTTGAAGACGTCCTTGATCTGCCAAAGCACGGCGAACTCGATGTCGACGATGTTCTCGTCGCCGGTCAGCATCAGGTTCTCGGTCGAGGTCGGACGCGGGCCGCCGCGGGTATAGGTCGTCGAACGATCCTGGCTGCCACGCGAGCCGATGACGACGCGGCGCTGGTCCTGGACGTTGACCACGACGACGTTGCCAATCGGACTCGGCAAGTTGTAGTGCAGGCCCGGCTCTACCGGCTTGCCGTAGGGCTTGCCGAACACGAGCTGGACCGCCTGCTGGTTGGGCTGCACGCGGAAGAAGCCGGTCACGAGCCAGATCACGACGCCCAGCAGCACGACCAGCACGATGCCCTTGTAGGAACCGAAGCCGCCGGGAATCAGGTTCTTCAGCCGCTCCTGGCCCTTGCGGATGACGTCTTCCATGTCAGGCGGCCGTCGCGAACCGAACGGCCCGCCGCCACCGCCGCGATTGCCGCCACCGCCGCCCCAAGGCCCGCCGCCGTTGCCGCCGCCGCCGCCGCCGCCCCAGGGGCCGCCGCTGTTGTTGTTCCACGCCATCGTTCACCTCAGGGCCGCAAGGCCGCCTGCTCGGCATACTGTCGGCTTTGATTTCAGGTCGCGCTGCATATATGTGACGGCAGCAACACCCGCAATCAAGCGGCGACACAATATTGCGATATGGCGGAAACAAGCCCCCATGGCTGAAATCACCGAATCGGCCGTCCGCAAGGTCCTCGACACCATCATCGATCCGGCGACCGCAAGGAGCGTCGTGGCGCAGGGCATGGTAGGCGGCATCGCCGTGCGCGGCGGTCATGTAGCGGTGACCCTGGATGTCGACCCCGCCCGCGGCACGGCCCTGGAGCCGCTGCGTCAGGCGTGCGAACAGGCGGTGCGGGCGATGCCAGGCGTGCTGTCGGCGACGGCGGTCATGACCTCCGAGCGTCCGCCCCCGTCGGCTGCGCCTAAGTCGCACGCGCATGGCCACGGCCATCCCCCTCCGGGCGCCAAGACCACCGGCGGCGGCGGCCGCATCGAGGTGCCGGGCGTCAAGCACATCATCGCCGTGGCCTCGGGCAAGGGCGGTGTCGGCAAGTCAACGACGGCGGTGAACCTGGCTCTCGGACTTGCCGCCAACGGCGTGGCAACCGGCCTGCTCGACGCCGACATCTACGGCCCTTCGATGCCACGCATGCTCGACGTCAAGGACAAGCCCGAATCGACCGACGGCAAGGCGCTGAAGCCGATCGAACGTTACGGTCTCAAGACCATGTCGATCGGCTATATCGTCAACGAGGACACGCCGATGATCTGGCGAGGTCCCATGGTGTCGAGCGCGCTCGAGCAGATGCTGCGCGACGTGCAGTGGGGTGAACTCGACGTGCTGGTGGTCGACATGCCGCCCGGCACGGGCGATGCGCAGCTCACGCTGGCGCAGCGCGTGGCTCTGGCCGGCGCGGTGATCGTGTCGACACCGCAGGACATCGCCCTGGTCGACGCCCGCAAGGGCCTCAACATGTTCCGCAAGGTCGCGGTGCCGGTGCTGGGCTTTGTCGAGAACATGAGCTTCTACCTCTGCCCTCATTGTGGAGAGCGCGCCGAGATCTTCGGCCATGGCGGCGCCCGCGAAGAAGCCGAGAAGCTGGGCGTGCCGTTCCTGGGCGAGGTGCCGCTGCATCTCGACATCCGCACGACGTCCGATTCGGGCCATCCCATCGTCGTCGCCCAGCCCGAGAGTCAGTACGCCCAGATCTACAAGAACATCGCCGGCCGTGTGTGGAAGCAGCTCTCGGCCAGTCAGCGCGGGCCGCGGGCCGCACCGAGGATCGTGGTGCGATAGTCTCGCCGGAGCGGACCTCCAGGCTTGATCGGCCTGAAGGGCCACGGCCCTACAAGCGTTTCTTCCTGCGCCCGGTTGCGGCAGCGGCCTTGCGGGGATCCCACTTTCCGATCATGCCGTGCACGCCGATCATCGAGCCGGCGACCAGCTCCAGCGCCAGGAATCGCCGCTCCTCGACCCAGCCGGGGAGCTGCATGTTGAGCGCCAGATCGCGGCGGAAGCCGAACTGGTTGTAGTACTCGGGATCGCCGACCAGGATGACGCGGCTGTGGCCCAGCATGCGCGACTGCGCCAACGAGTGCCACATCAGCGCCTTGCCGAAACCCAGGCCGCGCAGTTCGGGCGAGATGGCGAGCGGGCCGAGCAGAACGGCGGGCCAGCGCTCGTTGACCAGGATCGGCCAGTTGCGGATGGAGGCCACCATGCGGCCCTTCTGGTCGATGGCGACGAAGCACAGCTCCTTGATCGGCTTCACGTCCTCGCGCAGGCGGTAGACCGTCTTGTGCAGGCGGTCGGGGCCGAACGCCGCTTCGTTCATCTCCTCGATGGCTTCATTGTCGCGCGGCCGCTCGCGTAGCAGCCGCAGCCTGCCCGGGCTTTCCCTAGCCAAGGCCCAGCACCGCCATGAGCTCCCGCCATTCGCGAGGACTGAGCCCACTCGATTTCTGGTCGAGCTTCTCGCCGGCAATCATGCGCCTGATGGCCGCCAGGCCGGTCTTCGAGAGGTGCGTCCCACCCATGCGATATTCCATGAAGGCGTCGTAGCTGATCGGACACCAGCGCTTCAGCGTGTCGAGCATGACGTCGGCATAGACGCGGATTTCGTACTGCGCGTGGGCGTCGGCGCGCAGCGACAGGAAGTGCATCAAATTGTGGAGGTTGGTCTTCCAGTACCACTGAGTATAGAAGGCGAGCGACAGATTCATCCGCGCCAGCTCGCGCGCCAGGCCGGAGCGTTCGGCGTCGAGCGGCTCGCCAGTCTGGCCCTCGTTCAGCATCTCCATATAGTGCTCGTAGACCAGCTCTGCGTCCTTCTTGAGCAGGTCGAAGACGCGCTCGGCTTCCTTGCCCGAGAGCACCTGGTCGCGGCCCTGCCGATTGGCCTTGCTCTGCGCCGCCAGGTGCTCGGGCCTCGGGACGTAGTATTCATTGTCGAGGATCGAGTAGCGCGCCGAATATTCATTCACATTGGCGGTGCGATGGCGAATCCACTGGCGTGCCACGAAGATCGGCAGCTTCACGTGGTACTTGATCTCGCACATCTCGAACGGCGTCGTATGGCGATGCCGCATCAGGTAGTTGATCAGCCCGCGATCCTCGCTGACCTTCTTGGTGCCGCGGCCGTAGCTCACGCGGGCAGCCTGCACGACGGCCGCATCATCTCCCATATAGTCGACGACTCGGACAAAGCCGTGATCGAGCACGGGCAGCGCCTGGAACAGAATTTCCTCCAGAGCCGGGCAAATCGGCCGCAATGTCGGCTGCGCGCCGCCGCGCGCCTGGTCGATCTCGGCCTGCTGGTCGGTGGAGAGGGGCATCGTTGTTGTCCTTCGTTGGCCGCGGACTCTATGGGTGGCGGCCGGCGCGGACCATGGGGAAAATCAGGGCGACGTTTTGAACACCTGACATCGTCTTCAAAAATGCCTGCCGAGTGCTTATATTGGCCGTGTCGGGAAACCGACTATGGCGATAAACGCCGCGTGGAATAAGCGTTTCGGACCCGGGGGCAGTACCCGGCGCCTCCACCATTCACCTCCAAGCCGAACAGGCGCGGAGTCGATGGGGGCGAACCAGGATCGACGAGCGTGGTAAAGGCGCGGTTTTTGCCCGGTATGGTTCCGCCGTGACGGGCCATTCACAAGTGCTAACGATAACACCGTTACACTCGCTGCTGCCGCCTAAACAGCGGACGTAAGCGCGGTTCGGGAGGGCACCGGGCAACAGAAGCCCTCCCACTTTCCTCCTCGCATTCGAGGTTTCCCGCGATTGACTCTGATGGTACGCGGGTCGACGATGCTTGGTAGAAATTCCGACAGGCCATGAACAATCGCTTCCATTACGACGCTCTCGTCGACGACGCGCTGCGCAGCGTCGTTCGCCGCGTGCTGACGCAGGTCGCCGAGATAGGCCTTCCCGGCTCGCACCATTTCTATATCTCGTTCCGGAGCACCGACCCTGGCGTCGTGCTGCCCGACTATTTGCGCGCCAAGTACCCGGAAGAGATGACGATCGTGCTCCAGCACCAGTACTGGGACCTGATCCTTGGTCCCGACCACTTCGAGGTGACGGTAAGCTTCAACAAGCAGCAGGAGCGCATCCGGGTGCCGTTCGCGGCGCTCTCGGCCTTCGTCGATCCGTCGGTACGCTTCGGCCTGCAGTTCGATCGCAAGGACAAGGGTGGCGAGAAGGTCGAGGCCCCCGCCGCGGCACCGGCCGCCCTGCCGCCAGCGGAAAAGCGCCCTCCGCTTGCCGCGCCCGCGACCTCGGAGACCAAGCCGGAGGACGCCGCCGAGCAGGCCGCCGAGGCAAAGCCTGAGGACGCCGCCTCCAAGGTCGTCAAGCTCGACAGCTTCCGAAAGAAGTAGCTTTACGCCTGCCCGCCGTTGCGGCAGGGAAGGCCCGCCTCTAGCCCGGCGCGCCAGGAGACAGCCATGCCCGATTTCCAGTTCCAGGAAATGTTTCCGCACGGTGAGGATACCACGTCCTACCGCAAGCTCTCCTCCGACCATGTCGGCTTGACGAAGTTCAACGGGCGTGACGTGCTCACCGTCGAGCCCGAAGCGCTGACGATGCTCACCGCGCAGGCGTTCCACGACATCTCTCATCTCCTGCGCCCGGGTCATCTGGCCCAGCTGCGCTCGATCCTCGACGACGGCGAGGCCTCGGCCAACGACAAGTACGTCGCGCTGGAGCTGCTGAAGAACGCCAACATCGCCGCCGGCGGCGTGCTGCCGATGTGCCAGGATACCGGCACCGCCATCGTCATGGGCAAGAAGGGCCAGGCCGTGTGGACCGGCGGCGGCGACGAGGAGGCGATCGCCAAGGGCGTGTTCAAGACCTACACCGAGACCAACCTGCGTTATTCGCAGGTCTCGCCGATCTCGATGTTCAAGGAAGTGCAGACCGGCACGAATCTGCCGGCGCAGATTGACATCTATGCGACGGACGGTGACGCCTACAAGTTCCTGTTCGTCGCCAAGGGCGGCGGCTCGGCGAACAAGAGCTACCTGTACCAGCAGACGCCGGCGGTGCTGAACGAGGCCGCGCTGCTCAAGTTCCTCGACACCCAGATCCGCACTCTGGGCACTGCCGCCTGCCCGCCCTACCACCTCGCCATCGTGGTCGGCGGCACCTCGGCCGAGATGAACCTCAAGACGGTAAAGCTCGCTTCGACGCGCTACCTCGACGACCTGCCTAGCGAGGGCAACGACAAGGGCGTGGCCATCCGCGACCGCGAGATGGAGAAGAAAGTCCTGGAGCTGACGCGCCAGATGGGCATTGGCGCGCAGTTCGGCGGCAAGTACTTCTGCCACGACGTGCGCGTGATCCGGATCGCGCGCCACGGCGCCTCGGTGCCGATCGGCATGGGCGTGAGCTGCTCGGCCGACCGCCAGGCCGTGGGCAAGATCACCAGGGACGGCATCTTCCTGGAGCAGCTCGAGACCAATCCGGCGCATTTCCTGCCCGAGGTCGAGCCGCAGCAGCTTTCGGGCGAGGTCGTCTCGGTCGACCTCGACAAGGGCATGGCGCACACGCTCTCTGTTCTGAGCAAGTACCCCGTGAAGACGCGCGTGAACCTCACCGGCACGCTGATCGTGGCGCGTGACTCTGCGCATGCGAAGCTGAAGGAGCGGCTCGACCGAGGCGAAGGCCTGCCGGACTACTTCAAGCAGTTCCCGGTGTACTACGCCGGTCCGGCAAAGACGCCGCAAGGCATGGCGTCGGGCTCGTTCGGTCCGACCACGGCGGGCCGCATGGATTCCTATGTCGACCTGTTCCAGGCCAAAGGCGGCTCGATGGTGATGCTGGCCAAAGGCAATCGCAGCAAGCAGGTCGTCGATGCCTGCAAGAAGCACAAGGGCTTCTATCTCGGGTCGATCGGCGGTCCCGCTGCCATCCTCGCCAAGAACTGCATCAAGCAAGTCGAGGTGCTGGAGTATCCCGAGCTCGGCATGGAAGCGATCTGGCGCATCCAGGTCGAGAACTTCCCCGCCTTCATCGTCACCGACGACAAGGGCAATGACTTCTTCAGCGAGCTGAAGATCTAGTCCTTGCCGGGTTTGCCCCGGCAGCCCTCTTCACGCGCGGACCTCTTGTCGATCCAGACGATGCCGTGGCGGGCATTGACGACCTGCAACCAGCTGCGGCGGCAGCCGAGCACCCGGAACTTGGTGTCGTCGCCCGCGACGGTGGCGATCGCCGAGCCTAGCGGACCCGGGCTGTCGTAGACCGTGATGGCGCCATCGACGCGGGAATCGACCGTCAGCAGGTCTGCTGGCACCCAGCCGAACGACTGTGACGACGCGCCGGCGCTTGCATAGCCCGGCGCTGTGTCGAGCGCGATGCGCGCCCAACCGCTCTGGCTGCCCATGATGGTGACTTCGCTGGTCGCCAGTTCGCCCTCGGCGCCGCGGCCCGACAGCGTGCCGATCATCGGCGCCAGCGGCGTCGGTTCGGCACGCACCGACACCCTCTCGCCGCGCTCGAGCAATGCGTAAGCCTGCGTCGCCATGCATGAACCGGCGGAGCTGGCCCCGGCATCGACGGAACGCTCGATGACGCCGAACCCCGCAACCACGGCAACCGTGCCGACGATGGCCCGCAGCATCGTGCCCTTCCCCATGTTGGCCGGCCATTCCCCAACAGCCGGCGCCTTCACCCAACTCGTTCTAGGCCGGCGCGAATACGGGGTCATGGCAAGGATTGTATGAGTTGTTTCGACCCCTCAAGATCATTCGAAACGCGATTCTCGAAAGCTATTCAAAGGCTTCAGCCGGACGCTTGAATGAGCCAACACCATGCTTTTCACCCTTCGTCAGCCTCGCGCTACATTGTCATCATGAATCTCGCCAAACAGCATCTCGACATTGGCCTGTTCTCGACCAGGCGCGACGAGCAGCTCGCCTTCTGGCAGCAAAGCGTGGGCCTGCCCTACGACCACCTTGGCAAGCTGGGCGGCGGCATGCAGCAGCACCGCCATCACATGAACGGCTCGATCCTGAAGATGAACCATTCGCGCAATCCCCTGCCCGCGGCCCCTCCCTCGGGAATCGTCGGATTGCAAATCGCGAAGGACGGTCTTGCCAGCCCACAGGCGCTCAGCGATCCGGACGGCAACAAGGTGCTACTGGTGCCCAAGGGCAGCGACGGCGTACAGGGCATCGCCATCCTGCTGAAGGTCAACGATCCTGCCGAGCACGAGCGCTTCTGGACCGAGGCCATGCAGTTCGAGAGTGTCGGTGAAGGCCGCTATCGCTGCGGCGATTCATTGATCGTGGTCGCCGAGCGCGGCAAGGTCGAGCGCAGCAACGAATGGCGCGGACCGGGCTACCGCTACATGACCGTGCAGGTGTGGGATTGTCTCGCCGAATACGACGGCATTCTGGCGCGCGGCGGCACCTCGGGAGGTGCACCGCGCGTGCTCGGCGATACGGTGCGATACGCCTTCGTCTGCGATCCCGATGGCAACCACATCGAAATCAGCCAGCGGGCATCGCTGACAGGCGGTAGTCTCTAACTGAGCTCAGCCCTTCTTGCGCGCCTTGCGGGCGGCGTAGCGCGCGTCGCGGGTTGCCTTCTGCGACGCCAGCAGTTCCAGTTGCGCGCGCAGGGAACGCTTGGCCGCGTCCGCCTCGCGGGCAGCCTGAGCCGCCTTCTCCGCCTCTTTCTCGGCGATCGCCTTGGCCTTAGCGGCTTCGCGTTCGGCGCGCTTGGCATTGCGTTGCTCGGTCTCACGCTCCTCGCGGGCGCGGGCTGCGGCCGCCCGAGCTTCCTGCCGGGCGACGAACTCGGGATCGTTGCTGCGGTCGTTGGCGCGAGCCCGCTCGAGCAGGGCTTGCTTGGCCTTGGCGGCATTTTCAAGGCGGTCGGCGAAAGTATCGCGGTTGTTCAATGTCACTCCTTCCTACTCTCTGCTTCGCTACTCTGCGGCCGCGGCGGCGGCCTGCTTCTTGGCGCGCTTGCGATCCTCGGGCTCGAGGAAACGCTTGCGCAACCGAATTGACTTTGGCGTCACCTCGACGAGCTCGTCGTCGTCGATATAGGCGATGGCCTGTTCCAGCGACATGCGGCGCGGCGGCGTCAGCCGCACGGCCTCGTCCTTGCCGGCGGCCCGGATATTGGTGAGCTGCTTGCCCTTCAACACATTGACGTCGAGGTCGGTGCCGCGGCTGTGCTCGCCGATCAGCATGCCCTGGTAGACCGCGGTGCCGGGGTCGATGAACATCGGCCCGCGCTCCTCGAGGTTCCACAGCGCATAGGCCACGGCCGCGCCCTCGGCATTGGCGATCAGGGCACCGTTGCGCCGCCCCTGGATCGGACCGCGGAACGGCCCGTAGGAGTGGAACAGTCGGTTCATGACGCCGGTGCCGCGCGTGTCGGTCAGGAACTCGCCGTGATAGCCGATCAGGCCGCGCGACGGCGCATGGAACACCAGGCGGGTCTTTCCAGCACCCGACGGACGCATGTCCTGTAGCTCGCCTTTGCGAGTGGAGATCTGCTCGACCACGACGCCGGTGAAGGCATCGTCGACGTCGATCACGACCTCCTCGATCGGCTCCAGCCGCTGGCCGGTCACCGGATCGCTCTGGAACAGGACGCGCGGGCGGCCGACGGCGAGTTCGAAACCCTCCCGGCGCATGGTCTCGATCAGCACGCCGAGCTGCAATTCACCGCGGCCAGCGACCTCGTAGGAATCGGTGTTGTCGGTGTCGCGCACGCGGATGGCGACATTGCCCTCGGCCTCGCGCATGAGGCGGGCGCGGATCATGCGCGTCGTCACCTTGTCGCCTTCACGTCCGGCGAGCGGCGAGTCGTTGACGGAGAAATTCATCGCGAGAGTAGGCGGATCGACCGGCTGGGCCGGCATAGCGGCCTCGACCACGAGGTCGCCCAGGGTGTCCGCCACGGTGGCGGTCTTGAAGCCGGCGATGGCCACGATATCGCCTGCCTCGGCGGACTCGATGGGTTGGCGCTCCAGGCCGCGGAAAGCGAGCAGCTTGGTGACGCGGGTCTGCTCGATCTCCTCGCCCTTGGCGTTCAGCGCCTTGAGCGTGGCGTTGGGCCTGATGGTGCCCGACTGGATGCGCCCGGTCAGGATGCGGCCGAGGAAGGGGTCCGATTCGAGCGTCGTCACAAGCATGCGGAAGGCGGGGTCGGCATCGATCTTGGGTGCTGGCACATGGTGCAGGATCAGATCGAACAGCGGCGCCATGTCCTTGTGCTCGTCCTCGAGCGAGGTTGCGGCCCAGCCCTGCTTGGCCGAGGCGAACAGGGTCGGGAAGTCGAGCTGCTGGTCGTTGGCTTCCATCGCCGAGAACAGGTCGAAGATCTCGTCGTGCACCTGGTGGGCGCGGGCGTCGGGCCGGTCGACCTTGTTGATCAGCACGATCGGGCGCAAGCCCAGGCGCAGCGCCTTGCCGAGCACGAACTTGGTCTGCGGCAGCGGCCCTTCGGCCGCATCGACCAGCAGGACCACGCCATCGACCATGGAGAGGATGCGCTCGACCTCGCCGCCGAAATCGGCATGGCCCGGCGTGTCGACGATGTTGACGCGCGCGCCTTTCCACACGACCGAGGTCGCCTTGGCGAGGATGGTGATGCCGCGCTCGCGCTCGAGGTCGTTCGAGTCCATGGCGCGCTCGGCGACCTGCTGGTTCTCGCGGAAGGTGCCCGACTGCTTCAGCAGGCAGTCCACCAGCGTGGTCTTGCCATGGTCGACGTGCGCGATGATCGCGACGTTGCGGATATCCATAAGATATTGTCCGGGAGGGGGTTTTCTGGGTCGCGCTTATACGCACGCTCTGTGACGGCGGCAAGGCAGGTTGAGGCGGCGTCCTGCCGCTGCCACAGTCGAGCCATGCGCAAGCGCTCGGTCACTATCGACGGCCATCGCACCTCGGTTTCGCTCGAGGACGCTTTCTGGGCGGAGCTTTCGGCCATTGCCGAGCAGCGCCGCCTGTCGCTGAACGCGCTGGTGGCCGCAATCGACCATGGCCGCAGGCCGGGTAATCTTTCCAGCACGCTGCGTCTTTTCGTGCTCGACGAGCTCAAAAAGCGAACGATCAGTCGAGTTTGAAACCTTTCCCGCGCACGAATGCGCCGAAATCGGCCCGATCCGGCTCCGAATATTGCCGGACCTTGTCTTCCGACCAGCCGTATTCCGGGTCCTCGCCGAATTTTTCAACGTGGCGCTGCTGGGCGTAGGGCTGCACCCCGCGGCGGCGCCTGTCGTAGGCCGCCACCTTCTGCTGCAGCCCGTCCTCGTCATAGCGGTCGTGATGGACCGTGACGTCGAGACCCAGCCGCGGGCTCATCACCCCGGCGAAGGAAGGCCAGCCGACGCCCAGACCCGCCACCGGAAAGACGTGGTCCGGCAGGCCCAAAAGGTCTGACACCTTGCCGGCGTTGTTTCGCAGGGTGCTGATCGGACAGGTCCCGAGCCCGACGCGGTCGGCAGCGGCGACGAAGGTGCCGAGCACGATGGCGGCATCGACCGACGCGTTGAAGAACGGATCGAGATGGTCGTTGACGTAGGGCCGGCCTCGCCAGGTGAAAGCGAGCCGCTGGCGGCGGTTGTTGCCGCAGAACACCAGAATCGCCGGCGCCGCCTTCATCCAGGGATTGCCCGGCGCCAGCTCGTCGAGCACCGAGCGCTGCGCCTTGTCGGTGACGACGACGATGTCGGCCTGCTGCAGGTCGGACTTGGACGGCGCCGACAGTGCCACGGCACAGAGCGTATCGAGCAGTACCGGATCGACCGGCTTGTCGAGATAGCGGCGCATGACGCGGCGGTTGGCCATGTCGGCCAGCACTTCGACGCCTTGGGGGGCTTCCGCCAGGGCAGGCGCGGAACCGAACCGTGCTTTCAGCACGGACAACAGACGATCGAGCATGGACCCTCTAGCGGCCGAAGATGTTGGGAATGGGCAATGGGATATTGGGGATCGGCGAACGCTGCTGACCACCACTCTGGCCCCCGCCCTGCCCCGGGATCAAGTTGCCTATGCCCGGGACGTTGCCGATGCCCGGGACGTTGCCCACGCCCGGCAGGGTGCTGGTCATGCCCGCCGGATCCTTGGCCGTGCCGCGTGTAACGCTGAGCGCCGGCGAGGAGAGCGCCCCGCGCGCCGTCGTGATGATGTAAGGCGCAGAAGGATCCTCGGCGATCATGAAGTTGATCGTGGTGTCGGTCGATGACGCCGCGAGACTGGTGCGCGTCGATATGTTGGCGGTGGCGCGATTGCCCTGGACCTGCAGGCCCCGGTCGCTCACCACACCGCCGGCAATATCGACGTGGCCGCTGATCGGGCTGTCGTGATTGACGAAGCGATTGAGGACCAGCGAGATCGCGTTCAGCAGGGCGGTCGGGCTGAGGCCGCGCTGGCCGACGATGCCGAGAGCATTGCCGAGCGTAGTGTCGATCACGCCGCCGGCCGCACCGGTCAAGGCGCCGCCGATGAAGCGCAACGCCTCGTCGGCGCCGACATAGATGTGGCCACCGAGATTGGCGCCGCCGGCCAACGTGCTGCGCAGCTGGTCGGAGGTCGTGCCGCCAGCCCGTATCGCAATGCCGGTGGCATTCAGCCGGCCGTCGATCGTCACCTTGATGCTGCTGCCGAACTGGTTGCTGCCGCGCGTGCTGCGCAGCATCTCGCCGAGCAGGATTCCGGTGGCGTCGCCCTTGAGATCGACGGCGAGCGCCGGCTGGCTGGCGTTGACCATGCCCGAGAAGTTGAGCGAGCCACCATATAGCGAACCCTTGAAGTGCGAGATGGTGAGCACGCCGTCCTTCAACGTCGCCGCCAGATCGGCATTGCCGATACGCAGGGGCGGGCTGACGAGGGTCGCCGCGACCAGCTTGAAATTGCCGTCGATGCTGCGCAACGGGCCGGTGTTGATACCCTTGGCCGCTGCCTGCTGGCCGCGCGCCGGCGTCCGCGACGCCGGGGCATCACTGCCACCGATCTTGTCGAGGTCGAGCACGTTGGCCTTGAGGTCTGCCGTGATGTTCGGCCGGTTGCCGAGGGTCGCCTCGATGGAACCATCGAGCGTCTGGCCGTTCAACGTCAGGCTGCCCTTGTATGCCGCCGACTTGGGCGCCCCCTGCGCGGCGCCGGGCAAGGCGAGCGTGCCGGTCGCGCGCAGGCTCTGGCCGGCGGCGTTCAAGGCGAACTCGCGCAGCGCGACCTGCTCGAGGCTGCCGGCCACGCCACCCGACGCCGTCACCGGCCCCAGCCCGGCCGGCGTTGCACCAACGAGCTTCAGAACGCGGTCCATGTCGGGCGCTTCGAAATTGAAGGCGATGTCGGGCCGCGGCTGAGCGGCGCTGTAGTTGGCGATGGTGCCGCGTACCGCGAACCGCGCACCGGCGAGGTTTGAGACCTTGACGTCGTTCAGACGGAGCGTATCGCCGCGCAACGCGATGTCGGCATCGATGCCGCCGATCGTCTCCTTGTTCCAGACGAGCCTGGCGATCTTGGCCTTGAGGCCCACCGAGGGGCCGGCGGCGCGGTTGGCTGCCATCGCGGGCGCCGGCGCGGCCGTTGCCGGCTTCTTGTCAGAATGCGTCGCGGCCAGATAGGAATCGAGATCGACCGTGTCGAGATTGACCTGCATGACGACCGACAGCGGGACGCTGAAGGTGACGGCTATGCCGCCGCTGCCCTTGAGGTCGTCGAGCTCGAAGACGGCGTCGCTCACCTGCACGTTGCCGCCATCGGACGACATCCTGCCCTTCATGCTGATGCGTGTCAGCTTGTTGGGCGGGACCGACGAGACGTCGACGGCGAGCCAGGCCAGCGTCTCGCGCAGTTTCGGGCCGACCAGGCTGAAATCCCCGGACACCGTCGGACGGTTGGCATCGCCCGACATCGTCGACCTGGCCTGAAGTGCCAGATCTCCCGGCAGGGTGGCGGTGAGCTTGGGGACGGCGACGGCGCCGCGGCGCGCCTCCAGTTCGAGCGCGATGTTGCGTACGGGTTGCTTGTTGTAGATGAGCTCGCCGATCTCGAGCGAAAGCCTGGCGGCGATCGCGGCCAGCATGCTCGGCCCGGCGGGAGATGCAGGGGTCGCCGTGGCGCCGGCCGGTGGCGGCGTCGCCGGAGCGGCGGTCGTCGCAGGCTTGGCCATCGCGGCCAGCCAGCGATCGAGGTCGAGCCGGTCGGCGGCGAGCTTGCCCTCGATCGCCAGCGCGGGCTTCAAGGTCAGCGTCAGAGATCCGCCGGCCTTGTCCTGACCCAGCGCCAGCTTGAAGTCCTTGATCGAGATCGCGGTCTGCGAGGCGTCGACGGCGCCGTCGAAGGCGAACTTGCCGGCGAGCAAGGGCGGCAGGTCGGGCGGCGGCTGGCCGGTCATCCTGATCAGCAAGTCGGCAAAGCCGATCAGGTTGTCCGACGAGCTGGAGGCGAGGCCCGTGAGCCGCGCGTTCGGCCCGAGCTCGCTGAGCTTGCCCTTGAAGCCGAGCCTTCCGCCCGCTTCCAGCGCAAGGTCGACGGCGTGGCCGTCGGCCGCCTTGGCGCCGACCGACAGGTCGAGCTTGAGCGGCACGCCGTTGATGGTGGCCGAGCCCGCGATCGAGTAGGGCCCGTCGAGCGACCGGACGGAGGCGCTGAAGTTGGCCTTCTCCGCCACGACAGCGATGCCCGCCTTGGAATCGCTGAACAGCAGCGTGCCGTTGTCGATAGTGAGGCGGCCCACCGACAGGGGCATAGGAGAATCGGGCTTTGCCGCCGCCGGCTTGGCCTCGGCGACCGAGGGTGCGAACTCCCAGTTCGGCTTGCCTTCGGCATTGATCTCCAGGACGATCCTGGGCTCGACCAGGGTCACCTCGCTGACTTCGATGCTGCCGGTCAGCAACGCGCCGAGCGAAGGCTTCACGGTGACGGTCTTCACCTCGATCATGTTGGGGTTCTTCGACCCCGGCACGTTGAAGAATTTCACGCCGCTCAGGGTCACGGTCGGCGTCGGCAGGATCGACAGCGCGATCGGTCCGTCCAGTACGAGCTCGCGGCCGGTCACCTTCTTGACCATCGCTGCGATCTCGGGCTTGCGGGCGTTGAGGTCGATCAGGCTGGGCAGCGCCAGCAGCACCACGATCAGCAGGCCGACGACACCACCGGCGCCAATCAGGACTCTTCTGCGCGTGGTCGATGTCATGGAGACGCTCCCGCTGTCCGCAAGACGGACACTAGCGCATCGCCGCGCGGCGCGGCATAGACACTTGGGGATAGTCAGGACGACGTGATCATGGCGGAGATCGTGAACCTGCGTCGCGCCCGCAAGGACAAGGCGCGGCGCCAACGCGAGAGCGAGGCGGATGCCAACCGACGTCGCTTCGGCCGCACCAAGGCCGAGAAGGCGGCCGACAAGGATGCGCAGGAGCGCGCGACGCGCGACCTCGACGGCAAGAAGATCGATCGCGATTGACGATCAGCGCGCGGGACGGTTGATCGCCAGCCGCTCGAAGAATGAGCGCGTGCCCTGATCGGCGCCGGGACCGGCGACGGCACGCACATTCGTCAGTTCCAGCCGCTGGCCCGAATCGGCATCGATCAGCACCGGCTCGAGCGGGCGGCCGTCACCGCGATCGACCAGGTCCATCGGCTTGCCGCTGCGCGCGGCGGCGCCGTAGCGGTCGCCCCACTGCTTCAGCCCGACGATCACCGTGAACAGCGCCGCTCCCTTGTCGGTCAGCCGATATTCGTGGCGCAGCGGGCGCTGGCGGTAGGCGGTCTTGCGGAAGATGCCGGCCTCGACAAGTTTCTTCAGTCGCGCCGTCAAAACATTACGGGCGATGCCGAGATTTTCCTGAAAGTCGTCGAAGCGGCGCACGCCGTAAAAGGCGTCGCGCACGATCAGCAGCGTCCACGGTTCGCCGACGATGTCGAGCGCCGAGGCAATCGAGCAATTCATCTGTTCGTAGGACGTACGACGCATGGGCGAAAGTATAGGCCGGTCAAGGCAACGTGCAATCAAGGCCAGCTATGCGAAAATCGTAGTCTCAGTTGCGGTCGAAAAAGAAATCGAGCTGCGCCTTGTTGGGCAGCGTTCCCGACGCGATGGTCTTGTCGAACAGCATCGCCTGCTCGCTGTCGGGATTGTAGGCGGGCCAGACCGGCAGACTCTCGCTGTTGGGATCGCCGCTGCGGGCGAAGTTGAGCCAGTAGGACATCATCGCGTCGGAGTAGCGGCGATCCTCCTCGCTCCATGCACGGGTTTTCGAGAACCGGTTCAGGACGTCCAACGTGCCGTAGGCGTAGGCCATCTCCGCGCCATGATAGGCGCCCATGCCGGTCGCCGGGTTCTGCTGGGCGTAGCCGAGGCCCTCGACGAAAGGATGGACGCGGCTGAAGTGATAGACGAACACCGGCGCCACGGCCGACTGCTCTCTCGCCCAACGGCGCATCGGTGCGGCAAAGGTGCGATCGCGCATCAGCGCATAGCTCGCGGCCCGTGCCTCTATGTCGGTCGCGGCGGGATAGAGCGCCAACAGGCGCTGGGCGTCGGAGCGGTAGCGCTTCTCGGCATCGGCGACGAAAGCGGACGGGCTCAACGCCACCGGATAGGCGGTGCCCTCGTCGGCGTTGGAGCCGACGAGGATCGGAATTGCCATCTGGCTGCCCGAGCCGAACACCTGTGCCGGCTGCTGCTGAAGCACGGCGCCGTCGATGATGGGCCTGAGGTTGTTGTCGCCGTTCATGATCACATCGCCGCCGAGGTTGCGCAGGGCGGCGAGCGACGGCGCCTTGAGCTTGGCCGCCGAAGCGATGCCCGCCTTCTCGGCATCGGCCAGCGACTGCAGTTGGCCCGAGATGTCGTAGCCGCCGCTCTGGCCGATGGCGCGGTGGAACAGACCCTTGGCCTGCGGCGAGGCCTGCAGCAGCGCAATGGCGACCGACCCGGCCGACTGCCCGTACAGGGTGACGTTGGCAGGATCGCCGCCGAAGCGCTCGATGTTTGCCCTCACCCATTTCAGCGCGGCGACCATGTCCATCAGGCCGTAGTTGCCGGACGCACCATTGCCCTCGGCCGTGAGCTCGGGATGGGCAAAGAAGCCGAGCGCACCGACGCGGTAGTTGAACGAGACGACGATCGCGCCTTTCCGTGCCAGTGCCTCGCCGCCATAAAGCGGCAGCGAGGCCGAGCCGATGGTCCAGCCCCCGCCATAGACGAACACCATCACCGGCCGCTTGTCGCCGGCCTTCGCCGTCGACCAGACATTCAGATAGAGGCAGTCCTCGCTCGACGGTTCCTCGCCGAGATAGAAGACGGAGTTCTTGGCTCTGAGCGGCTGCAGGCACATCGGCGAGAAGCGATCGGCGACCAGTTCACCTGTCCAGGGCGTCACCGGCTGCGGCGGACGCCAGCGCAGCTCGCGCACCGGCGGTGCTGCGAACGGGATGCCCTTGAAGCTCGCCAGTTCACCGGTCTGAACGCCGACGACGATGCCGTCCTCGACCGCGACGCGCGGAGCCACCGGCAACGTCTGAGCCTGCGCCGTCCTCGCGAGGGCCAGCGGCGCCAACGCCGCGAACAGCACGACAAAGTGCGCGAGCGTCATGAATTCCTCCCCGGCGCGGTACGCAGCACGAGATAGCCTAGCACGGCCGAGAGCAGCGAGCCCGCGAGCACGCCGAGCCGAACCTCGGCCTCGCGCGCGGCATCGTCGGGAAAGGCGAGCGAACCGACGAACAGGCTCATGGTGAAGCCGATACCGCCCAGGATCGCGACGCCGTAGAGGCTGCGCCACGTGGCTCCCTCCGGCAGCCGCGCCGCGCCGAGCATGATCAGGAGGCCAGCGCCCAGGACGATGCCGATCTGCTTGCCAACGAAGAGGCCAGCCATGATGCCGAGCGGCAGCGGTGCCAGAAGGCTTGTCAGCGACAAGCCGCCGAGCGGCAGGCCGGCATTGGCGAAGGCGAAGACGGGCATGATCAGCCATGCCGACCACGGCTTGATCGCATGTTCCAGCCGGATGGCGGTACGCTGGTCGTCGGGCTCGCCGGCCGACTTGAGCGGGATGAACATCGCAAGGACGACGCCGGCCAGCGTGGCGTGCACTCCCGACTTCAGGACCGACACCCAGAGCAACGCACCCAGCAGCAGGAAGGGCAGCAGGCGTCGCACGCCGGCGACGTTGAGGATCGCCAGCCCCACGATGAACAGTGCGGCGAGGCCCAGCGCCAAGGGCGAAAGGTCACTGGTATAGAAGATCGCGATGATGAGGATCGAGCCGAGATCGTCGACGATGGCGAGCGTCGTCAGGAACACCTTCAGCGTCAGCGGCACCCGGCTTCCGAGGGCGGCCAGCACGCCAAGGGAAAAAGCGATGTCGGTGGCGGCGGGAATCGCCCACCCCCTGAGGGTCGTGGGATCGCTCCAGTTGAGGGCGACATAGATCAGCGCGGGTACGGCCATGCCGCCCACTGCCCCGACCACCGGCAATGCGACCTGCGAAAGCTTCGACAGCGCGCCCTCGACGACCTCGCGCTTGATCTCGAGCCCGACCAGCAGGAAGAACACCGCCATCAGGCCGTCGTTGATCCACAGCAGCACCGACTTGTCGAGCACGACCGGCCCCAGCGAGAAGCCGAAGCGGACGCGCAGCAGATTGTCGACGGAGCCGGCGAACGGCGAATTTGCGAGCACGAGGGCGGCAATCGCGGCCACCAGCAGCGGCATTGCCGATGCCGCCTCGCTGTCGATGAACTCCCTCAGCCGATTCCGCTCAGCCAACGCGCTTCCCCCTGACAGCAAAACGCCCGGGCCTTTCGGCCCGGGCGTCGCACTGAAAGATTGCTTTCGCTAGTTGCGTTCCTTACTCGCGTTCCTGGCCCAGGAAGCTCATCAGGAACTGGAACAGGTTCACGAAGTCGAGGTAGAGGCTGAGCGCGCCGAAGATCGCGATCTTCTCGGCGACGTCCGAGCCCCAGGCGTCGGCATACTGTTCCTTGATCCTCTGGGTGTCGTAGGCGATCAGGCCCGAGAAGATCAGCACGCCGGCGACCGAGATGATGAAGCTCATCGTACCCGACGGCCAGAACATGTTCACCAGGCTGGCCAGGATCAGGCCGATCATGCCCATGAACAGGAACTTGCCCATTGCCGTCAGGTCGCGCTTGGTGGTGTAGCCGTAGAGGCTGAGCGCACCGAACGCGGCGGCGGTGATGAAGAAGGTGCGGGCGACCGACGCGCCGGTGTAGCGGAACAGCAGCAGCGACAGGCTGACGCCCATCAAGGCGGTGACCGCCCAGTAGACCGCCTGAACCGCGCCAAGGCTCATCGACTGAGCGCGGAACGACACCAGCAACAGCAGGCCGAGGGGCGCGAAGATCGCGACCCAGCCCAGCACGTTCAGGCCAACGACACGGCCCGCCTGCACCTGAAAGAACAGGCCCGCAAGCTCGGACGAGGTGAACAGCGCGAAGGCGACGATGCCTGACAGCGCCAGGCCCGAAGCCATGTAGTTGTAGACACGCACCATGTGGGCGCGCAGGCCGACATCGAATGCCGCCTGGTCGGCAACTGTGCCGTTACGACCGAAGGTGCTGAAGTTGGGATTTGCCATTTGGTCCTAGCCTCCAGAGGGGCCTCATTGCCGAGCCCCTTCAAGCGCGTAATCTGGGGTCTCAGACGGTGTGAATCAAGCGTCTAAACGCTTTGTAATTATTACGGGTTACTTTCACTGGGCGGGAGTCCTGCCGCCTATTCATTGCGCAACAGCGCCAGCGGCCTCTGCCGCAATGCCGCCAAAGTGCCGGCCAGCCCGAACGCCAGGGTGAGCGCCATCGCGCCTACCGCGACCGCGATGGCAACCGTCGGCAGGAAGGTCCAGTCGAGCCCCATCAGCCGGCGCACCACGAGGTAGGCCCCGAGGGTGCCGACGCCGAGCGCCGCCAGTGCCGTGGCGAGCCCCAGCGCGGCAAACTCCCAGGCGAAGATGCCGGCGATTCGTGCGCGGGTGGCGCCGAGGACCTTCATGACCACGGCCTCGTGCACGCGGCGCTGCTGGGTCGCCAGCATGGCGCCAGCCAGCACCAGCACGCCGGCCAGGATGCTCAGGAAGCCGATGACGCGACTGGCCAGCCCGATGTTGCCCAGCACGCTCGCCGCGGTCTCGATGGCATCGCGAATACGAACCACGGTGACGTTGGGAAACTGGTCGGTGACGGCCTTGAAGATCGCATCCTCGGCCTCGGGCGTTGCCTTGACCGTGGCGAGGAAGGTGTGCGGCGCCTTGTCGAGAAGGCCGGGCGAGTAGACGAACACGAAGTTGATGGCGAGCGTCGTCCACTCGATGCGCCGGAGCGAGGCGATCCTGGCGTCGATGTCGCGCCCCAGCACATTGACCGTGATGGTGTCGCCGAGACCGAGACCGAACGCCTTGGCCAGCGCCTCGTCGAAGGAGATTAGTTGCTCGGGTCCCCGATAGTCGGCGGGCCACCATTCGCCGGCGACAATGCGCGAGCCCTCGGGCGGCTTCGCCGAGTAGGTGACCCCACGGTCGCCGTCGATCGCCCAACGCGCATCCGAGGGCACGGCGACCTCGTTCACCGGCTTGCCGCCGATCCTGGTGATGCGCCCGCGCAGCGACGGCACCTTGTCAAGCGGTCCGGCGCCCGGGATGGCAGTGAGCGCCTTCTCGAAAGCCGGCATCTGCGTCGACTGGATGTCGACGAAGAAAAAAGCCGGCGCGTCGCTCGGGATGCGCTTCGTGATCTGCTCGCGCAGGTTCCCTTCGATCAGCGCCGTCGCCACCAGCACCGTGAGGCCGAGGCCCAACGAGAGCATCACGATCGGTGTTGCGGCGCCCGGCCGGTGCAGGTTGGCGAGCGCCAGGCGAAGCCCTGCCAGCTTGGGCTTGCCGGCGCGCGCGGCGGCGAGCATCAGAAGCCGCGCCAGCAACGGGAAGGCGATGAAGGCGCCGATCGCCCCCAGCACGAACCAGCCGGCGATGCCCCGGCTTTCGGCGGTGAAGACGGTGAACGCCGCGAGCGCCAGGGCCACTGCGCCGACCAGCAGGGCATCGCGCCATACCAGGCTGCCGCCGTGGACGACCGCGCCGCGCATCAAGGTCGCCGCCGACACGCGGCGGGCGCGCAACAACGGCATCAGGGCGAACAGCAGCGAAACCAGCAAACCGAAGATCGCGGCGATCGTGAGCGGCCAGGCATAGAGCGCCACGCGCGCCCGCACCGGCAGGACGTCGGCGATGACCGATTGGGCGACGAAGGGCAGGCCGGCGCCGACCACCAGCCCCGCCACCACACCGAGAAGCGCCAGCGCCGAGAGCTGGATGAGATAGGTCGAGAAGACCAGGCGCTCGGGTGCACCCAGGCATTTCAGCGTGGCGATGGTGCGGAGCCGGCCGGCCAGGAAGCTTGAGATCGCGTTGCCGACGCCCACTCCGCCGACCAGCAGAGAGGAAAGCCCGATCAGCCCGATGAATTGCGTCAGCCGGTCGAGCCAGAAGCGGATGCCGCCGCCCGCCTCGGCAAGCCCTCTCACCCGCCAGCCGGCATTCGGGAATTTGCTCTTCAGGCCCTCGATGACCGCGACGTCGGAGCCGCCGGGCGGCAGGCGCAGGCGATACTCGAAGTTCAACAGGCTGCCGGGCTGCACCAGCCCCGACGCCGATACCGCCTCGTAGGGGATCATGAGGCGCGGCCCCAGGCTCGCGAAGGCGTTCAGTCCGCGGTCGGGCTCGCGGACGATGATGCCACGCACCTCGACGGTCACGTCGCCCACCTTCACGCGCTCGCCCAACTCCATGTTCATGCGACGCAGCGCGGACTCCTCGACCACCGCGCCCCACATGCCATCCTTCTCGGACAGCGCGTCGGCGAGTGTCTTGCCGTCCTTGAGTTCGACAGCGCCGTAGAGCGGATAGGCGCGCTCGACTGCCTTGAGCTGCACCAGCGTCGCCCGCCCGTCGGCTTTCAGCGGCCGTGCCATGGCACGGCTGTCGATCCAGCGCACGAGTTCGCCGCGCGATTTCATGTAGTCGATCTGCTCCGGCGAGGCCTCGCGATAGAGCAGCGAGACGGCGACGTCGCCGCTCAGGATCTCGCGCGCATCGGCGCGCAAGCCTTCCTCGACAGCGCGGCTGAAGGACAGGATGGCCGCGATCGCCGCCACGCCCAGCCCCAGGCAGGCGATGAACAGGCGAAAGCCGCCCAGCCCGCTGCGCATCTCGCGCCGTGCCAGACGAAAGGCGAGGTTCATTGGGCGGCGAGCACGGCGAGGCCGGCGGGTGTGCGCTCGTCGCCGACCACCAGGCCGTCGGCGATACGCAGGATGCGATCGCAGCGCCCGGCCAGCGCCAGATCGTGGGTGATCAGGATGAGCGTCGTGCCGTCAGCGCGCGCCAGCTCGAACAACAGGTCCATGACCTGCTTGCCGGTGGCGCCGTCGAGATTGCCGGTCGGCTCGTCGGCGAGCAGGAGCTTGGGCCGGCCGACGAAGGCGCGGGCAACCGCGACTCGCTGCTGCTCGCCGCCGGAAAGCTGCGCCGGATAGTGGCCGATGCGGTGGCCGAGCCCGACCCGCTTCAGCGCCGCCTCTGCGAGATCGAACGCGTCGGAGCGGCCGGCGAACTCCAGCGGCAGCGCCACGTTCTCATGCGCCGTCATGGTCGGAATGAGATGGAAGCCCTGGAAGACGATGCCGATATTGTCGCGCCGTAGCCGCGCCCGGGCATCGTCGTCGAGCGGCCCGAGGTCGTGGTTCGCGACCTCGACGTGGCCCGAGGTGGCGCGCTCCAGGCCTCCCGCCACCATCATCAGGCTAGACTTGCCGGCGCCCGAGGGGCCGACGACGGCCGCAATTTCGCCAACGGCGATGTCGAGAGTGACGCCCCGCAGGATATTGACCGTGCCGGCATCGCTTGCCATGTCGAGGTGGACATCCGAGAGCCGGACGATGGGCTGGCTGGCGTGGGACGGGGCGGTCAAGCGGGCTCCGAAAGAGAGAGCATGAATTTCGATAATGGATATGGTCGTTTTGCGGCGATGGTCAATTCGCTGCTGATCGCGATTTCGTGCCTTTCCTGCCTGTCACCTGGGGCCTATGCACAAACCGTGCGCAGCGAGCCCGTAAAGCTCGCCATTTTGGGCGACAGCCTGGCGGCCGGTTACGGCGTCAGCCCCGGCCAGGCGATGCCGGCCAGGCTCGAAGCCGCCCTGAAGAAAGCAGGCCGCAACGTCACTGTCATCAATCACGGCGTTTCGGGCGACACAACCGCGGGCGGCTTGCAGCGCGTCGACTGGATGCTGGCCGACAAGCCCGACATCGTCATGATCGAGCTCGGCGCGAACGATGCCTTGCGCGCTACCGACCCTGCCGTCACCGAGAAGAACCTCGATGCCATCATCGCGAAGCTCAAGGAGGCGGGCGTCACGGTCTGGCTGGCCGGCATGCTGGCGCCGCGCAACTACGGCCCCGAGTACGCCAAGCAGTTCGACGGCATCTACCAGCGGTTGGCCGAGAAACACGGCGTGCCGCTCTACGCCTTCTTCCTCGACGGCGTGGCGCAGGATCCCGCGCTCAACCAGGGCGACGGCATCCATCCCAATCCCAAGGGCGTCGACGTGATCGTCGAGCGAATCCTGCCTTTCGTGACCAGGAACCTGGACGACCATGCGTCTGTTCGTCGCCCTGCCCGTCCCTGAGGAAGTCGCCGACGACCTCGTGACGCTGCAGTCGGGTGTGCCCGACGCGCGCTGGGTGGCGGCGGAGAACTTCCATGTCACGCTCTGCTTCGCGGGCGAGGTTCAGGGCGGCCCCATGCGCGACCTTGAGGAAGAGCTATCGGACATCGCCGGTCCCCCGTTCCCAGTAGCCATCGCCGGGGTGGAACAGTTCTCGAGCGGCAAGCAGCCGCGCGCCCTGGTCGCCACCGTCGAGAGGAGCGACCGCCTCGACTGGCTGCAACAGAAAGTGTCGACCGTGGCGCGCAACTGCGGCATCGAGGTCGAGCGCCGCAAGTTCCGCCCGCATGTGACCCTGGCTCGCTTCGGCAACGGCTCGGAGACCGGACACCATCTGGCGCAGTTCATGGCCAGCCACTCGACCTTCAAGGCCGGCCCATGGATCGCCGACCACTTTGCTCTCTACTCCAGCCGCAGCGGCCGCTCGGGTTCGATCTACACGGAAGAGGCTGCGTACGGACTTACCTTCTGATGACCAAAGTCACTCGCCTGGTCCGTCTCCTGCGCGGCGGCGCCCTCCTCAGACAAAGGTAAGCAGCCTGCGCGGATTGCGCACCAGGATGGCATCGATTTCGTCCTCGCTGTAGCCGCGCTCCTTCATCATCGGCACGACGTTGCGGAAGATATGGCCGTAACCGTGTCCGCCGAAGGTGGTGAGCCGCGTGCGATAGCAGATGTCATGGCTGATCACGACGCGCTCGAGATGGCCGTGGTCGATCAGGGCGCGGATCAGCTTCAGCCGCGTAGCGTCATTGGGCATGTCGATATCCGACAGGCCGTAGTAGCTGTTCTCCTGGCCGAACAGGTCGAACTCGACGGTGACGCCGGAATCGGCGAGCCGCAGCAGGCGCTCCTCGTCGAAGATCGTGCGGTCGATGTGGCTGATCACCACGCGCTCGGTCGGCTTGCCCATCGCCTTGATGAAGTCGGCCACTTCCTGGGGCTGGTCGGGGTCGCGACCTGGGTGGACGTTGATCGAGGCGCCCGTCTCGCCGGCGGCGATCAGCGCGGCTTCCATCACCTTCTTCTCGGTCGCGGTCCACGGCGCGGTGCAGCCGATCTCGCCGATCATGCCGGCACGCACGTCGGTGCCCCAGGCGCCGTCGATGATCTGGCCGACGATCTCCCGGGCGAAATCGTCGACACTGCGGCCGGCGTTCTTCGGATCCTGGTAGTCATTGACGTAGTAGCCGCAGCCCATGATGAGGTGCACACCCGTGCCGGAAGCGATTCGCCGCAGCCCTTCGGGGTCCGGAGAGAGGCCCCCGCAGGTCAATTCGACGATGGCGTCGCCGCCCTGGTGCTTCATCATCGCCACCTCGCGGGTGGCGATGTCCTCGAGGTCGAGCATGTACTTGCGGCCGGCACGCTTCAGGCCGCGGCCGTAGTTCATCTGCCACACATTCTCCAGGCTGATCTCCGGCCCGAGGTCGTTGTCGGAGCGCCGGCCGGGAGGGCGGATGTCGCACAGGACATGCTCGTGCATCAGCGTGCGCCCGAGCGTCTCGGGCGCGATCGGGCCGAGGACGGTCTGGATCCTTCCCTTGAGCTCGTTACGCGTCATTGCGGCTCCAGCTTGGCGGCGGTGATGACCTTCTTCCATTTGACGTTCTCGGCTTCCATCTGCTTCAGCAGCGCCGCCGCGTCGCCCGGCAAATCGGCAGCACCGGCCTCGCGGATCTTCTTGATCACGGCCTCGGATCTGACGCCCTTGGTGATCTCGTCGGAGAGCTTCTTGACGATGTCGGCCGGCGTGCCGGCCGGCGCCGCGACGTACCACCACGGGGCCGCATCGAAGCCCGGGTAGCCCTGCTCGGCGATGGTCGGCACGTCGGGCGCGGAGAACCAGCGCTTGGCCGAGCTGACACCGAGCGCGCGCAAGGCTCCCGACTGGATGTGCTGCAGGTAGGGCGGCAGGTTGTCCATGGTGGTGAGGATGTGGCCGGCCAGAAGATCCTTCATCACCAGCGAGCTGCCACGGTAGACGACGTGCTCGAGCCTGATGCCGGCCAGCTCCGACAGGTACTCCATCGCGAGATGGCCGGTGCCGCCGACCGCCGGCGAGCCATAGCTCACCTTGTTGGGTCCCTGCGCCTTGCAGTAGTCGACGAACTCCTTGAGCGTCTTGGCGGGAAAGCTCGGATGAACGGCGAGCACGTTGGCCACCTCGCCGACCAATGCCACCGGCGCGAAGCTCTTCATGCTGTCGTAGGGCATGCTCTTGTAGAGATACTGGTTGGTGACCGCGGTGCCGACCGTGCCGAGCAGCAGCGTGTAGCCGTCGGCCGGCGCCTTGGCGACCAGCTCGGCACCGACATTGCCGCCCGCGCCTGTCTTGTTGTCGACGATCACCTGCTGGCCCCACTGCTCGGTGAGGTATTGCGCGACGATGCGGCCCAGCAGGTCGGTCGTGCCGGCGGCGGCAAACGGAACGACCATTCGGATCTGCTTGTTGGGGTAGCCGCCCTGCGCAAGCACGTTTCGCGCCAACATTGGCGCAGTCAACGGCGCGGTGAGCGCGCCGGCGAGTACCGCACGGCGAGCGATCTTGGTCATGGAATTCCTCCTCCGCTTCGAGCGACTATATCGTCGGCTCAAGGGGAGACAAACGTGACAGCACCGCTTACCGGCTACGCCGACCGCATCTCGGTACGCTCCGGAGAAAAGATCAGCTTCAAGGTTTCGAGCCTAGGACCGGGACCGTACAACGCCATGCTGGTTCGTATCGTGCGCGGCGATCCCAATCCCGGCGGACCAGCGCAGAACCTCGAGGATCTGTCCGAGCAGTTCGACGGCCGCTTCACCTCGCGCCAGCAACACGCCTGGCCTGGCTCCTATGCGCTGATCGAGCGCGCCGCCGACGTGAAGCTTCCCGACGCCCTGTCGGTCGAGGCCCTGATCTGGCCGACCTTGCCCGAGGACGGGCCGCAGACGGTGATCTCGCGCCGTGACGCCGCCTCAGGCGCAGGCTTCGCGCTGGTGCTGACGCCGGACGGCATGGCACTGGAATGCGGCGGCGCTCGCGTCGTCACCGGCAAGAAGCTGCGCAATCGAGCCTGGTATCGCGTGTGGGCTTCGGCCGATCCCGCGACCGGCATGATGCGGGTCGGGCAACAGCCCTTGAAGCGCGCCTTCGCCGTCGACGATGAGGGCGAAGCCAGCACCACCGCGTCCGGTCTCGTCATCGAGGCGCGGCAACCCGTGCTGATCGGCGCGGAGAGCGCCGGCGACCGGCCGGCGCGGCGCTGCTTCAACGGCAAGATCGAGGCGCCGAAAATAGCCGGCTTCGCCGCTTGGGACTTCGCCCGTCGCATGGGCACGGCGGTGATCGAGGACACTGGCCCCAACGGCCTGCACGGCAACCTGAAGAACCTGCCGACGCGCGCCATGAAGGGCGCGGCGTGGAGTGACGGCGAGCGCGACTGGAAGCAGGCGCCGCACATGTACGCTGCGATCCACTTCCACGACGACGACCTGCACGACTGCGGCTGGGCCGACGATTTCAGCTTCACCGTGCCGAAGGACATGAAGAGCGGCGTCTACGGCATGCAGCTGCGCTGCGGGGCGCATCGCGATGTCATCCCCTTCTTCGTGCGCCCGCAAGTCGCCAAGCCGCAGGCCAAGGTCTGCTACATCGCGTCGACCTTCACCTATCAGGTCTACACCAACTTCTCGCGCGGCATGTTCAACGAGGCGTTCCGCCAGCGCATGACCGAGTGGAAGGCGGCCGCCAACAATCCCGACGAGCACAAGGATTACGGGCTGTCGACCTACAACTTCCATCGCGACGGCTCGGGCGTCGCCTATTCCTCGCACCTCCGGCCTCTGCTGACCTGGCGGCCGGACTTCCTCACCTTCCACGACCAGGCGGGCTCCGGCCTGCGCCATCTGCCGGCCGACACTCATCTCACCGGCTGGTTCGATCGGATGGGCATCGCCTACGACGTGGTCACCGACCACGACCTGCACGACAAGGGCGTCGACATCCTGAAGTCCTACAAGGTGGTCGTGACCGGCACGCATCCCGAATACCACACCAAGGAGACGCTCGACGCGCTGCAGGCCTACACCGACACCGGCGGCCGGCTGATGTATCTCGGCGGCAACGGCTTCTATTGGCGCGTGGCGCTCTCCGACGCCTGGCCCGGCGCCATTGAAGTGCGGCGCACCGAGGGCGGCATCCGCACCTGGCCGGCCGAGCCCGGCGAGTACTATCACGCTTTCGATGGAGCCTATGGCGGGCTGTGGCGGCGCTCCGACCGGGCGCCCAACGTACTATGCGGCATCGGCTTCTCGAGTCAGGGCCTGTTCGTCGGCGATTCCTACCGCCAGTCGCCGGCGGCGCGCGACAACCATCACGCCTGGGTGTTCGAAGGCGTGAAGGACGAATTGTTCGGCGGTTACGGCTTCTCGGGCGGCGGTGCGGCGGGCTTCGAGCTCGACCGGCTCGACCATCGGCTGGGCAGCCCGCTCAACGCCGTGGTGCTGGCGTCCTCCGAAGGTCACGACCGCAAGGAGTTCGTGGTCGTGCACGAAGAGCGGCTCGGGTTCAACACCACGATCACCGGCGATACGCTGGAAGGGCTGATCCGCGCCGACATGACCTATATCGAAAAGCCGCAGGGCGGCGCGGTGTTCTCGGTCGGATCGATCACCTATTGCGGATCGCTGCCGCACAACAAGTACGACAACGACGTCTCGCGGCTGACCTTCAACGTGATCAACCGCTTCGGCGAGCTCGGGCGGAAGTGGCCGTTCTGACGTGAGCGCAGGGGGCGGGTCTAACTGACGATCGAGGCCTTCGCTTCCTCGGCCAACGCAACCAGCAGGCCCTTGCAGGCCGCCTCGATCAGGTCGAGCGCGCGCTCGTAATCCTGCTGCGTGCCTCCATACGGATCCTGGACATCGAGGATGCCGGGCGTGGGGCCAAACTTGGTGAGCATCTGCAGGCCGCCCACCTTGGCGCACGGCGCGAGCACGCGCAGGGCGGCCAAGTGGCTGCGGTCCATGGCAAGCACGTAGTCGGCAGCGGCGATGTCCTCCCTGGTGAGCGTTCGCGAGCGCTGGCTGACGATGTCGTAGCCACGGCGCGCCGCCGCCGCGACGGCGGCCGGAGTCGGCGCCTCGCCGGCATTGGCCCTTGTTCCAGCAGAGGCGATGGCAAAGGCCTGCTCCAGGCCGGCGCGGCGCGCCAGGGTACGGAACACGCCTTCGGCCATCGGCGATCGGCAGGTGTTCGCCGTACAGACGAAGAGGACGCCGATGGTCATGCAGGGCTATCGCATATGACAAATTTCTCCGTCATCCCGAGCGAAGCCGCCCGAAGGGCGGCGCAGTCGAGGAACCTCTCTTGTCGATGCGTCAACAAGAAGAGGTCCCTCCACTTCGCTTCGCTCCGGTCGGGATGACGGGAGCGGTGAGCCACAATTTTCCCGTCATCCCGAGCGGAGCCGACCGAAGGGCGGCGCAGTCGAGGGACCTCGCCTTGTCCACGCATCTACAGAAAAGGTCCCTCCGCTCCGCGCTTCGCGCTCCGGTCGGGATGACGAGCGTTGATGGTCATGGCCTCGCAGGCTAGCACGGCGTTAGATTGTCGCCATGCATCAGGAATTCCTGCCGCCCGGGATCGTGATCCTGACCGGTGCGGGCATCTCCAAGGAAAGCGGCATCGACACCTTCCGCGACAAGGACGGGCTGTGGAGCCGGGTCGATCTCGAGGAGGTCGCCACCATCGAGGCCTGGCATCGCGACAAGAAGAAGGTCCTCGATTTCTATAACGACACCCGCCGCTCCTTCCGCTCCGCCCATGTCGAACCCAACGCCGCCCATCGGGCGCTCGCCCGCCTGGAGCAGGAGTATGAAGGCGAGGTCACGGTGGTGACCCAGAATATCGACCCGTTGCACGAGATGGCGGGCTCCAGGAACATCCTCCATATGCACGGCCGCGACGGCGAGGTCCGCTGCATGAATTGCAGCGCCGTTTTCGAGTCCGACGTCGATCTCACGCCCCAATCGGTCTGCCCCAGCTGCGAGACGGTAGGCGAGCTCAGGCCAAATATCGTCTGGTTCGGCGAGATGCCGCTCCACATGGACGAGATCTACGCCGCCCTGGAGCGCTGCGGCCTGTTCCTTTCGGTCGGCACCTCGGGCGAGGTCTATCCGGCCGCAGGCTTCGTCCTGCATGTCCGCCGCAGGGCAGCGCGGGCGCGAACGGTCGAACTGAACCTCGAAGCGACTGGCAACCAGCCTCTGTTCCACGAACACATCTACGGCCCTGCAACCGAGGTCGTGCCCGCCTATGTCGAGCGCGTCCTGGCCGGCGGCTGGCAACAATGAGGAGAAGAAGATGCCCGACATGACGACCGCGCTCGGCCACCCGCAAGACGCGGGGCCGCATGGCGCGCATCACATCGCCCCCGACGTTCACGGCCTGAACTTCTACACCATCGACCGGCAATTCCAGGACCTGCTGTCGCTCTACCTCGAGCCGGCTCTGCTGGAGCAGATGACGCCGCACTTCGAGAGGCTGGGCGAACTGGCCGGCAACCGGCTCGACGATCTCGCCATGACCGCCGACAAGCATCCGCCGGTGCTGCACGCGCGCGACCGCTTCGGCCGCGACGAGGACTGGATCGACTATCACCCCTCCTACCGCGAGATGGAGAAGATCGCCTTCGAGGAGTTCGGCATGCACGCGATGACCCATCGCGCCGGCGTGCTGGGCATGGCGGGCCCCGCCCATCCATTGGTGAAGTACGGCATCACCTATCTGTTCGTGCAGGCCGAGTTCGGCCTGATGTGCCCGGTCTCGGTCTCGGATACCTCCAATTTCATCATCAAGCGCTTCGGCTCCCAAGCGCTGAAGAAACACCTGCTCGACCGGCTGCTGAGCCAGGACCCGGCCACGATGCTCAAGGGCACGCAGTTCATGACCGAAAAGGCGGGTGGCTCGGACGTCGGCGCGCTCGAAACGGAGGCCGAGCCCATCGCCGCCAATGACCCGGAATTCAGGCCCGATGGTGTCGAACGCTGGAAACTTTTCGGCCAGAAGTGGTTCTGCAGCCACGCCGACGCCGACGTCGCCGTCCTGCTGGCCAGGCCACGCGGCGCCGCGCCGGGCACGCAGGGCCTCGGCATGTTCGCCATGCCCCGACGTCTGGAGGACGGCCGCCGCAACAGCTATCGGATCGTCCGCCTCAAGGACAAGCTCGGCACCAGGTCGATGGCGTCGGGCGAGATCATCCTGGAAGGCGCGGTCGCCTACCTGGTGGGCGACGCCAGCCGCGGCTTCAAGCAGATGATGGAGCAGGTGAACCTGTCTCGGCTGAGCCACGGCGTTCGCGCGGCATCGATGATGCGCCGCTGCCTGAACGAAGCGATGGTCGTTGCACGGAACCGGCGCGCCTTCGGCAAGGCGATCGGCGAATACCCGCTGCTGCGCCGGCAACTGATGAAGATCATGCTGCCGACCGAGCAGGCGCTGTCGCTGTACGCCTTCTCGGCCGATGCCATGGGTCGCGCCAACGCGGGCGACAAGGACGCGGCCAGCCTGCTGCGCATCCTGACGCCGGTCTACAAGTTCCGCGCCTGCCGCGACAACATTCCGGTCGCCAGCCATGCCCTCGAGGTCAGGGGCGGCCTGGGCTACATCGAGGAATGGGCGACCGCCCGTCTGGTGCGCGACGCACAGATCGGCACGCTGTGGGAGGGCACCTCCAACATCAACGCCCTCGACGTCGTGCAGCGCGCCGTCGGCAAGACCGGCGGCCACAAGACACTGACGGCGGCGCTGAAGGACAAGTACGAGCGCTCCGACGCGCTACCGGGCCAGTACAAAGGCCTGCTCGGCGCCACCCTCGATCGTGTCGAGCGCTTCGTCGAGGCCGTCGCGGCCGATCCCGCACAGGAGAAGCGCTGCCGGCTCGCCGCGGGAGCGCTCTATCACGCCGCTTCGGCAGCGCTCATGGCTTGGGAAGGCGCAGCACTGGGTGCCAGGGGCGGTGACGCGCGCCGCCTGCTGCTGTCGCGCCTCGTGATCGAGCACCGGCTGGCACCGCAAGATCCACTGTCGCTCGACTCGGCGGCGTGGGAGCAGGAGGCGATGGACCTTTTGTTGCAGGACAAGCCCGTGCCTCTCGCCAAGGCGTCGGCTCTGATAGGATAGGGCATGGCCACTCCCCTTCCAGCGCCCTCGTGGACGGTGACCTCGGTCCTCGAACGCTCCTATACCCTGGCGCGCGACAACTTCGCCGCTTTCTTCACCGTCGCCGTGATAATCGGCGCGGTTTCCCTGGTCGTGAGCATCCTGAGCCTCGGATTGCTGGCCGGCCTGGTCGGGCTTCTCTGCGGCGTTGCCACCTCGATCTGCATCACCTGGGGCACGCTGCAGGCGATCGCCGGACGCAAGCCCGCGTGGGAACCGATGCTGCGCCAGGTACAAGGCCCGCGGTTCGGCTGGATGCTGCTGACGGGCGCCATTCAGTACTTCGTAGTGGCGGTGTCGATGATCGTCGTGGTCGGGCCGCTATTCTTGATTCCGCTGTGGGCAGTGACGATCCCCGCCATGATGGTCGAGCGTACCGACGTGGGCGGCGCCTTCAATCGCAGCATGGATCTGACGGCCGGCCGGCGGTTGCCGATCCTCGGCGCCTTCCTGCTGTGGTTCGTGATCTTCGCGATCGGCGCTGGCATCATCATCTCGCTGCTGGGCCACGGCGCACTGGGAAGCCTCGTCATGTGGATCTACGCCGCCCTGGCGGGGATTGTCGTGCACACGCTGCCGGCGATCTTCTACGTCCTGCTGCGCGAGGAGAAGGAAGGCATCACCGCCGGACAAATCCTGGCGGCAGTCGACTGAAGAGCCTAACCCAGCAACCGGTCCAGCTCGCCCTTGAACGCCAGCCGTTCCACCGCCTGCAGGGCGACAACGCTCAGGACGTCGCGGATCTCGCCGGCTTCGACCATGCGGAAGGTCTCGGTCAGGGGGAGCCGGCGCACGACCAGCTCCTCGGTCGGCTCGGGAGACGAATCGCCCTGCTCGAGCTGCCACGCAAGATAGGCGACCGCGCGCTCGTCGCTCACCGAGTTGGAGAGATCGCACTCGACCAGCTTGTGCCATCGCTTCGCGCGCAGGCCCGTTTCCTCCTGCAGTTCGCGCTTGGCCGATTCGACGAAGTCGACATCGAGCGGCCCGCCGCCCTCCGGGATCTCCCAGCTGTAGGCGTCGAGGGCAAAGCGGTACTGACCGACCAGATAGGTATGCTGCTCGGAGTCGATCGGCACGATGCCGATGGCGCGGTTCTTGAAATGGATCAGGCCGTAGATGCCGTCGGTGCCGGACGGCGTGACGACATCGTGATGTGTCACCCGTATCCAGCGATTGTCGTAGACGTCGTTGCTCGCGACGATCGTCCAGGGCCCACGCTTGACGCTCAACGCGTCGACTCCCGCCGCTTCAGCACTTCGGCCGTATGCTCGCCCAGCAACGGCTCTCGATAGAGCGGCTGCGACGGCTCGTCCTTGAAGCGCACGACGGGCGCCAGGTGCTTGCGGCCATCCGGATCGGTCACGACCGCGCGCCGCTTCGCGAGGTTGGGATCGGCGATCGCCTCGGGCAGCGTGTTGACCGGCCCATAGCAGATGTCGAGCGTATCGAGCCATTTCATCCAGTGCGCCAGCGGCTTTTCGCGGAAGGTCCTGGCGAGGAATTCCGTCACCGGCTTCTGGTGCGCGCCCGGCCATTCGCAGAGCTCGACGAACTCGGGCTTGCCGAGCGCACTCAGGAGGTTGCGGATGAACTTCATCTCCTGGCCGGCCAGCACGAGCTGACGGCCGTCCGACGTGTCGTAGACACGATAGAACGCCGCGCCGCCGGTGGTGCGCTGGTTCTTGACGTCAGGCTGCGTGCCGTCGGTGAAGGCGGTCGCGACGACATTGGCGCAGGAGGCCATCAGCGCCTCGTGCATGCTGACATCGATATAGTCGCCCCTTCCCGTCGTCTGCCGTCTCAGCAGCGCCATCAGGACGCCCGAAAGGCCGTGCAGACCGCTCACCAGGTCGGCGACGGGGATGCCGGGAATCGCCGGACGCCCGTCGTCGCCCAGCGTAAGCGAGAGCACGCCCGTCATGGCTTCCAGCGCGAGATCGTGGGCGGCGCGGCCGGGATAGGCGCCGTTCTGGCCGAAAGCCGAGATCGAGCAGTAGACGATGCCGGGATTTCTTTTCTTCACCGCCTCGTAGCCGACGCCGAAGCGGTCGGCGACGCCAGGGCGGAAGGATTCGACCAGCACGTCGGCCTCGCACGCCAACCGGAAGAGATCGGCGCGGCCTTGCTCGGTCTTGAGGTCGAGCACCACGCTCTTCTTGCCGCGGCCCATGTTGCGGAAGAACACCGAGGTGCGCTGGTCGGACGGGCGGATGTGGCGGCCGGGGTCGCCGTCGGGCGGCTCGACCTTGATGACCTCCGCGCCGTGGTCAGCCAGCGCGGTCGTGAGATACGGCCCCGGCAGGAACCACGAGAGATCGACGACCTTCAGACCTTCGAGCTTCATGTGCGTTTGCCCAGCAGAGATGCGTTGTCGGCGCCGAGCGGCGAGCAGGCGGCCTGGGCCGGACGTTCGCCGTCGATGCGCAGGGGATTGGCGAGGACGCGCAGGCTGCCCTTCACAGGATGCGGCACGGCCGAGACCATGCCGGCCGAGCGCGCGAAGCCACTGTCGAGCGCCTGGTCGAGGCGATGCACGGGCGCCGCCGGCAGCAAGCCGTTGAAGGCCGTGAGCCATTCGTCCGTGGTGCGCGTGCGGAAGATGGGATCGAGCGCGTCGGTCAGCGCCGCGCGATGCACGGCGCGTGTATTGGGATCCGCGAAGCGCGAGTCGTCCAGAAGCGCCTCGCAGCCCATCGTCTTCACCAGCGACAGCCAGAACTTCTGGGTCATGCACATGATGAAGATCCAGCCGTCCTTCGTAGGAAAGGTCTGAACCGGCGCCAGCGACAGGTGCGCACTGCGCGGCACGCGCGGCGAGACGGCGCCCTCGTTGAGGTACCAGACGCCGGGGTAGGTGAGCTGGTGCATGGCGACGTCGTACAGGCAGGTCTCGACATCGCAGCCCTGCCCCGTCGTCTTGGCGCGCAGCAGGCATGCCAGGAGGCCGACGGCGCCGGTCATGCCGCTCATGCTGTCGATCAGCGACACGCCCACGCGGGTCGGCGCGCCGTCGGGATCGCCGGTCAGCTCCATCAACCCGGCTTCGGCCTGCATCAGGAAGTCGTAGCCCGGCCAGTCGGCGCGCTCGCCGGCGCGGCCGTAGGCCGAGATGTGCAGGCAGACGATCGAAGGCTTCAGGTGCTTCAGGCTCGCATGGTCGATGCCGAGCTTGGCGGGCTGCGAGCCGCGCAGGTTGTTGACCACGCAGTCGGCGGTCTTCACCAGCGCTTCGAACTGGCGGCGGCCCTCGGCCGACTTGATGTCGAGCGTCACGCTCTTCTTGCCGAGGTTCCAGGCCTGGAAGTACTCGCTGTCGGCCTCCCCGAGCTTGTACGGCCCGACATGGCGCGAGGGATCGCCGTCGGGCGCCTCGACCTTGATCACCTCGGCGCCGAGCTCGGCCAGGAACATGGTGCCGTACGGTCCCGCCCCGAACTGCTCCAGGGTGAGCACACGGATGCCCTGCAGGGGTTTCGTTGGGCTATCGGCGCTCATAGCTCGGCATGCTGCTTGATCCACTGGCGGGCGATGATGATGCGCTGCATCTCGTTGGTGCCCTCGCCAATGCAGGTGAGCGGCGCATCGCGGTACAGCCGCTCGATGTCGTATTCCTTCGAATAGCCGTAGGCGCCGTGGATGCGCATGCTCTCGATGCTGTTTTCCAGCGCTGCCTCCGACGAAAAGTACTTCGCCATGCCGGCCTGCAGGTCGCAGCGCTCGCCGCGGTCGAAGGCGTCGGCGGCATCGAGCGTGAGCAGCCGCGCAGCACGCGCGCGCGTCGCCATCTCGCCGAGCTTGAGCTGGATCGCCTGGTGCTCGCAGATCGGCTTGCCGAATGTCTTGCGGATCTGCGAGTAGCTGGTGGCGAGCCGCAATGCGCCCTCGGCGATGCCGACCCCACGGGCGGCGACATTGATGCGGCCGAGTTCCAGCCCGCCTGCCACCTGGGTGAAGCCGCGCCCCTCGACCTCGCCGATCAGGTGGTCGGCCGGAACCTTGTAGTCCTCGAAGATCAGCTCGCCCGAGTCGATCGACTTGTAGCCGAGCTTCTCGAGCTTGCGGCCGACCCGGAAGCCCGGGCCCTTGGGCGCGATGAACAGGCTCATGCCCGAATAGCGCGGCGAGGCTTCCGGGTTGGTCTTCACCAGGAGCGCGAAGCAGGAGCCTTCGATGCCGTTGGAAATCCAGGTCTTGGTGCCGTTCAGCACGTAGTGGTCGCCCTCGCGCCGCGCCGTCAGCCGGATCGCCTGCAGGTCGGTGCCGGCGTCGGGCTCGGTCAGCGCCAGGCCGCCCCTCACCTCGCCCGAGGCGAGCTTGGGCAGCCAATGACGGCGCTGCGGTTCGGTGCCGAACTTCTCGATCGCGAGCGCCAGCATAAGGTGGGAGTTGAAGATGCCGGTGAGCGCCATCCACACCGAGGAGATCTTCATGACGATCTCGGCATAGGTGCGCGCCGGCAGGCCGAGCCCGCCATAGTCGGCGCTGACAGTCGCGCCGAACAGGCCGAGTTCCTTCATCTGCTCGACCAGCTCGGCCGGCCAGCGGTCGGCATGGTCGAATTCCTTGACGCGCGGAGCGACTTCGCGCTCGACCCAGCGATCGATGGTGGCCAGAAGCTGCGCCTCGTCGGCCTTGTCGATCTCCGCCATCCGTTACCTCCCACACTTTGGCTGGCCAAAGTGCGAAGAGGCCCGCACGGAGTCAATATTTCCCCAACGCGCAATGTGCTCGGCGAAAATCGTGCGTGGCTCACGAACTGCCCGCGCCGCGCACTGCAGAAATCCCGGTCAGCGCGCCAGCAGGCTGCGAATGTAGCGTTCGAGCTCGGCGTGATCGTAAGGCTTGGCGAGGACCGGGCCCGTCTCGCAGAGATCGCCCGCCTCCTTGGCCGTGCGCGCCGCACCCGACGTCAGGATGACCTTCAGCCACGGCCGCTCGCGGCGGACCCATTGCGCAAGTCCGAAGCCGTCCATGCTGCCCGGCATGTTGACATCAGAGAACACGACATCGACCGGTACGTCCGCCTGCAATACGCGAAGCGCCTCGTCGGCGCCGTTCGCCTCGATCACGTCGAAGCCGCATTCGCGCAGATAGGCGGCTACGATGCTGCGCACGAGCACGTCGTCTTCTACGACCAGGATCGTGGGAGGTGGCGCCGAAACCGGCTCGCCTCTGGTGCCGCGCACCGCGTTCATCCAGTCCGTAGCGCCACAGGGCGGCCTTAGTTCCGCGATGCGCCTTGACCCCCTAGGCGCGCGTGTAGTGGTCATGCATCATCGAATCGGGGAGCGTCAAACGTAGAGGGCACGGTATGAAAAGGCGTCAATTCACCGCGGCGTTGGGAGCGCTTCCGCTGGCGGCACCGGCCTTCGCTCAGTCTGACGACTGGCCCCAGCGCACCGTGCGCGTCGTCTGTCCGTTCACCCCCGGTGGCTCGCAGGACAACATCGCCCGGAGACTGAGCGCCAAGCTGCAGGATTTCCTCGGCCAATCCTTTGTCATCGACAACCGCAGCGGCGCGGGCGGCTCGATCGCCGCCGACAACGTCGCCAAGTCCCCGCCCGACGGATACTCCATGCTTTTGGGTGGGATCGCGAGCCACGCCGTGGCGCCCAATCTATATGCCAGGCTGCCTTACAATCCTTTCACCGATCTCGAAACGGTGGCGTGGATCGGCACCCAGCCCAACATGCTGTGCTGCCATCCCAGCTTCCCGCATGACACCGTCGCCAAGCTGATTGCCGCGGCCAAGGCCGAGCCCGGCAAATATCAATACGGTTCCTCCGGCGTCGGCGCCTCGCCCTCCCTCACCATGGAGCTGATGAAGCAGAAGACGGGCGCGGACCTGACATTGATCAGCTATCGCGGCGCATCGGCGGCGGCGGCCGACGTGCTGGCGGGCCACGTGCCACTCTGCATCGCCAACATCGATTCGCTGATGGGCCAGGTGACCGCGGGCAAGCTAAAGCCGATCGCCACCACCGGCGCCAAGCGCGCCACGGTCGCGCCCGACACGCCGACCCTGGCCGAGACCGTCCCCGACCTCGTGGTCACCTCGTGGTCGATCTGGGCGGTGCCGGCCGGCACGCCGGCCAAGATCAAGGACAAGCTGCGCGCCGCCACGGAGCGCGCGCTGCAGGACGGCGAGGTGATCGCCAGCATGCGTCAGGGCGGCTTCGAGCCTGGCAGCAACATGCCGATCCCCGAGGTCGATGCCTTCATCAAGGCCGAGCACAAGCGCTGGGGCGAGGTGATCCGTGCCGCGGGCATCAAGCCGGAATAGGCATCTCGTTCCCGACCTCCTGGCGCCTGGCCTGGACCTGGTGTTCTGCGGGACGGCGCCGAGCCCGTCCTCGTTCAAGGCGCGGGCCTACTACGCGAATCCAGGTAATGCCTTCTGGCCGACGCTGCATGCCGTCGGGCTGACGCCCGAGCGGCTCGTGCCGCAGCGCTATCCGGAGCTTCTGACCCTCGGCATCGGGCTGACGGACCTCAACAAGACGGAGTATGGTTCGGATCACGAGCTCAGCCCTCATGCCATGGACGCTGCCGCCCTGCACGCCAAGCTGCGCCGCTTCCGGCCTGCCGCCATCGCCTTCACCAGCAAGCACGCGGCTGCGCTGGCGCTCGGCCTGAAATCGCTCGCCTACGGGCAGCAGGCCGAGCCGATCGAGGGTGCGGTGGCGTTCGTGCTCGCCTCGCCGTCGGGCCGTGCACGTTCGTTCTGGACCCTGGCGCCGTGGCGCGAGGCAGCGGCCTTCGTGATGGAGCGCCGCCTGATGCGCGAGCGTGCGGCATGAAGCGCCGCACGCTGCTCGGTGCTTCGCTGGCCGCATCGCTGGCGGCGCCCGCCATCACGCACGCACAGGAAACGACGACGACACTGAAAGAGCTGGCTCGGCGCGCCACGATCTATCTCTTCCCGGTCTACGAGATGTACCGCACGCGCTGGCAGGCCACGGTGAACGAGGCCAATCCGTTGCGCCAGCGGCTGAACCGGTTCCGTCACATCGCGCAGCTCGCCGATCACCGCGCGCGGACGGTGACGACTCCCAACAACGACACGTTCTATTCCTCGGCGTGGCTCGACCTCGCCATCGAGCCGATGTTCCTCACCGTGCCGCCAGTGGGGGACCTCTACTACAGCTACGCCTGCATGGACCTGTTCACGAACAACTTCGCCTATGTCAGCCACCGACTGTACGGCGGTGATCCGCCGACGCACATGCTCGTCGGGCCACGCTGGACCGGCGATCCACCGTCGGAGGTGAAGCTTGTCCGTGCGCCCACCAACTCGGTGTGGCTCCTGGGCCGCATCCTGGTCGATGGGCCGGAGGAGATCGACCGCGTGCGCATCCTGCAGGCGCGCGTGCTGCTCGAGACACCCGATCAGCGCAACGAACGGCGAATCCTGGAGACGCGCGAGTTGATGCGCCAGCGCACCGTGGCGCCGTCCGAATCCGTCGCCGACTGGCCAGCGCTCAATCCCCGCGATCCGTTCGACCTGTTCGAAGTGACGATGCGCGCTCTCGGCGAGAGCCCGTTGTCTGAACGCGACCTCGCCATATTCGAAGGTTTCGCTCAGCTGAAGCTCAGGCCCGGACGCAAGTTCGATCTGCGTGCCTTCAACGATTCCGAGCGCCGCGCCATCCAGGCCGGCATCGAACAGGCTCGCGTGGAAATCCGCGGCGCTGGCGGCCGCTTCGGCAAGACGGTCGACGGCTGGACCTACGGCGAGCGCCATCTTGGCAATTTCGGCGAAGACTATCTCTATCGCGCGCATGTTGCGCTGACCGGACTGGCGGCGCTCGAGCCCATGGAGGCGGTCTATCTCGCCTGCAACAGCGATTCGAACGGCCGTCCACTTTCCGGCGCCAATGCCTACCGCCTCACCTTCCCGGCCGACGGCCTGCCGCCGGCGCGCGCCTTCTGGTCGCTCGCCATGTACGAGGTGACGCCCGAGGGACGAGCCTTCTTCATCGACAATCCGCTCGGTCGCTATTCGATCGGCGATCGCACACCGGGGCTGCAGAAATCCGCCGACGGTTCGCTGACGATCTACCTGCAGCGCGAGCGGCCGGATGGCGAACGTGCGGCCAACTGGCTGCCCGCGCCCAGCGGTCCGATGCGATTGGTGCTGCGGGCTTATGAGCCCGAGGATTCGTTGATCCATGGCCTCTATCGCGCACCGGGCGTGCAGCGCAACTCCCCGTCCTGAGCGGCGTTAGGTTCCGAATAATCTTTTCGGAGACCGTCATGCCCGAAATCTCACGCCGCTCCTTGGCCGCGAGCGTCGGCCTGCTGGCTGGCGCTGCGGCCGTGCCGGCGGCAGCGCAGCAGCTCCTCGCCGTGGCGAGTGTGCCCAAGTTCCGCGCCCAGCCGCTCACCTTCAATCCCGACAAGATCAAGTGGCTGTCCGCCCAGGCGATCAACGAGCATCACGCGATCTATTCCGAGAACATCAATCGGCTGAATGCGGTCGCCGAGCAGCTGGCACAGCTCGATTTCGACAAGGCCCAGCCGGCCGAGATCGGCGAGCTGAAGCGCGAGCAGCAGGCCGTCTACAACTCCTCGCTGATGCACGAACTCTATTTCGAATGCATCGGCGAGGCGCCGACCAGCCCGTCCGGTGTGTTCGCGCAGGCAATCAGTCGCGATTTTGCGAGCTTCGATCGATGGAAGGCCGAGTTCGCTGCCATGGGCAAATCGGTGACCGACGGCAAGGGCATGGTGATCCTGGCCTACACTCCGCGCGACAAGCGATTGATCAACCACCTCGCCGCCGACCACGCCACAGGACCGGTCGGCTGCGTGCCGTTGATCGTCATGGACATGTACGAGCACGCCTACAAGGCCGACTTCAACGGCGATCCGGTGAAGTATGTCGACAGCTTCGTGCAGATGGTCCGCTGGGTCACGCCCGAGCGCCTGTATCGCGAAGCGATCAGGGTTTGACGGAAGTGCGGACCTCCGGTCCGGGTCATGCTCGTGAGCGGGCCTGCCGGGCCCGCCCTCCTTCAAGCCCCGGGCTGCGCCCGACGGGACTCTTCTTCGGCCTTGGCTTCGATCGCTTCCATGTCGTCGTCGCTCAGTCCGAAGTGATGACCGATCTCGTGGATCAGCACGTGGCGCACGATGTGCGGCAAGTCCTCGCCTGATTCGCACCAGTAGTCGAGGATCGGTCGGCGATAGAGGAAGATGCGGTCGATGTCGTTGGCGATGTGGCCCGCGCCACGCTCCATCATCGACACGCCTTGATACAGGCCGAGCAGATCGAACGACGAGTCAAGGTCCATTTCCTTCTCGACCTCGTCGGACGGGAAGTCGTCGACCTGGATGCGTACGTTACCGACATGCCGCCGGAACTCCTCGGGAATCGTCGCCAGCGCCTCGGCGGCGATCGCCTCGAAGTCCTCCAAGGTGGGCGCGATGCCGAAGCAGGGCGTGCGCCGCGGATTGGTGAAGACCGGCATGACTCCCCCATATAGGAGCGAGGCGCGCTCGCCAAGGGGCGATGGTGGACGAATCCACGGCGAGTTGGTGGACGGTTGGCGCGGGATTCGCATGGTCGCCTTGCCTTTCATTCCGTTCTAAGCTCGCGTCCCAAGCATGGTGCAGTTCCTCGTTCGTCGCCTCATCGTGGCGATCCTCGTCGCCGCCACCGTGATGACGCTCGCGTTCATCCTGACGCGCCTGTCGGGCGACCTTGCGATCTCGATCGCCGGTCCCAATGCGACGCAGGCCGATGTCGAGGCCGTCCGCAAGGCCTATGGGCTCGATCGGCCGCTCACCGCGCAGTTCTTCGACTGGGTCGGACGTGCGGCCACCGGCGACCTGGGCGAAAGCTACTTCTTCAAGGCCAAGGTCTCCACGCTGATCGGCGAGCGCATGCCGATCACCGTCACGCTCGGCCTCACTGGCCTGGTGATCGCGCTGCTGGTGTCCCTGCCACTCGGCATCCTGGCGGCGGTGCGGGAGAACACCGCGCTCGACCGTGTGGTCCAGATGGTCGCCCTGCTCGGCCAGGCGATGCCTTCGTTCTGGCTTGGATTGGTTTTGATGATCACCCTCGGCCTTCAGCTCGGCTGGCTGCCGATCTCGGGCACGGGCTCGTGGCAGCACTATGTGATGCCGGGCATCGTGCTCGCCTTCTCGGCCATTCCTGCACTGACACGATTGACCCGCGCCGGCATGATCCAGGCGATGGGCTCGGACTACATCAGGACGGCGCGGGCCAAGGGCCTGTCTCGGGCCTCGATCCTGCTGAAGCATGCGTTGCGCAATGCGGCGATTCCAGTGGTGGCGATCGCCGCCGTCCAGCTCGGCTTCATGCTGGGCGGCTCGATCGTGATCGAGCAGGTCTTCGCCCTGCATGGCGTGGGCTTCCTCGCCTGGGAATCGATCGGCAAGAACGACTTCCCCGTCGTGCAGGCCGTCGTGCTGGTGCTGGCGGTGATCTACGTGGCGCTCACCATGCTGGCCGACCTGATGAACGCCGTGCTCGACCCGAGGCTGCGGGGACCATGACTGTCGTCTCGGTCACGGCCGGCCCGAGGCGCGGTTGGAAGAGCGCCAGCACCTGGGTCGGAGCGGCGATCGTGGGCGTCGCCGCGATCTGCGCCCTCTTCGCTCCGTTCCTCGTGCCGCACGATCCCTTCACGCAGGATCTCAGCAAGCGCCTGCTGCCACCCTTCTGGATGGACGGCACCAATGCCGATCACCTGCTGGGCACCGACCAGCTCGGCCGCGACTATCTTTCGCGCCTGATCTGGGGCTGCCGCATCTCCATGCTGATCGGCCTCACCGTGACCGTCGTGTCCGGCGTGATCGGCATCACGCTCGGCGTGCTCGGCGGATTTCTTGGCGGCCGGGTCGACGATGCCGTGCTGTTCGCCATCACCACGCGGCTCTCCATCCCGGTCGTGCTGGTGGCGCTGGCGGTGGTCGGGCTGCTCGGCAGCTCGATGGCCCTGCTGGTGGTGACGCTGGGGCTGCTGCTGTGGGATCGCTTCGCCGTGGTGGCGCGCTCGACCACCATGCAGGTGCGCAACCTCGACTTCGTCGCCGCCGCCTGGTGCGCCGGCTGCTCGCGGCTGCGCATCCTGACGGGCGAGGTCCTGCCAAACATAGCAAGCCACCTCGTCGTGGTGGCCACCCTCGAGATCGCACTCGCCATCCTGCTCGAGGCCGCCCTCTCCTTCCTCGGGCTCGGCGTGCCGCCGCCCTTGCCGTCGTGGGGCCTGATGATCGCCGAGGCCAAGGAGTACATGTTCTTCAGTCCCTGGGTGATCATGATACCGGGTGTGGCGCTGTTCGTGCTGGTCATGGGCATCAACCTACTGGGCGACGGCCTGCGCGACCTGTTCGGCGCGAGGACCGATCCATGAGCGCCCTGCTGGAGGTCGAGCAGCTGGAGGTGAGCTTCGGCGGCCGCGTGGCGGCGGTGCGTGCCGCCTCGGTCACGGTCGAGCGCGGCGAGACCCATTGCCTGGTGGGAGAATCGGGCTGCGGCAAGTCGGTGACCGCGCTCGCCGTCATGAACCTTTTGGCGCGCGGTGCCCGCCGCTCGGCCAGGCGACTCGCCTTCGAAGGCCAGGACCTGGCCGGTCTCAGCGACGCCGGCATGTCGCATCTGCGCGGCAACGCCATGGCCATGATCTTCCAGGAGCCGATGACCAGCCTCAACCCCGCCTACACGGTGGGCTCGCAGATGACCGAGGTGCTGCGCCGGCACAGGAAGACGACGCAGCGCGCCGCTACCGATCGCGCCGCCGACCTGCTGGGCCGCGTCGGCATCACCGCGCCGGGCCTCCGGCTCGGGCAGTTCCCGCATCAGCTCTCGGGCGGCCTGCGCCAGCGCGTCATGATCGCCATGGCGCTGATGTGCGATCCCAAGCTTCTGATCGCCGACGAGCCGACCACGGCGCTCGACGTCACGGTGCAGGCGCAGATCCTGCGCCTGCTGGCAGGCCTGCAACGCGACCTCGGGCTCGGCATGATGTTGATCACCCACGACCTCGGCATCGTCGCGCGCGTCGCCCACCGCGTGTCGGTGATGTATGCCGGCGAAGTGGTCGAGAGTGCGCCGACCGCCGAGCTGTTTGCCAATCCCAAGCATCCGTACACGCGCGGCCTGCTGCGCTGCGTGCCGGTGCCGGGCAAGATCAAGCGCGACGAGCCGCTTGGCTCGATCCCCGGCACAGTGCCACGAATCGGTCCGGGCTTCGCAGGCTGCGCCTTCCGCGAGCGCTGCGACTTCGCCGACGCGACCTGCGCCCACACCGTGCCGCGCCACGCCGCCGGCGCGGGCCACGACTTCCTTTGCCGGTTGACGGCATGATGACGCCTGCCATCGAGGTCAAGGCGGTCCGCAAGACCTTCCGGGTCAAAGGCGGGCTACTCGGCACCGACCGACACGTTGTCGCGGTGGATGACGTATCCTTCACCGTGCCGCCGGGCGGCGTGCTGGGCGTCGTGGGCGAATCGGGCTGCGGCAAGTCCACCTTGGCCCGCCTGATCCTCGGCCTGCTCGAGCCGACGGCGGGCGACATCGCGGTCGAGGGGCAGCGCGTCGTCGCCATGGATCGCCGCGCCCGGGCGCGGCTGATCCAGCCGGTATTCCAGGATCCCTTCGCTTCCCTCAATCCCCTGAGCCGCGTGCGCGACATCGTCGCCATGCCGCTCAAGGCACAGGGCGACTTCGCGAGCGGCGAGATCACGAAACGCGTCGACGAAGCGCTGGCGCGGGTCGGCCTGAGCGCCGAGATGGGCCGCCGCCTGCCGACCGAACTGTCGGGTGGCCAGCGCCAGCGAGTCGCCATCGCCCGAGCCCTCATCCTGCGGCCGCGGATCGTGGTGTGCGACGAGCCGACCAGCGCCCTCGACGTTTCGGTGCAGGCGCAGATCCTCAACCTTCTGGCCGAACTGCGCCGCGATCTCGGCCTCACCTACCTCTTCATCAGTCACAACCTCGCCGTCGTCGAGCACGTCGCCAGCGAAGTGGCGGTGATGTATCTCGGCCGCTTCGTCGAGCGTGCGCCGACCGAAACGCTGTTCCGCCGGCCCGAGCATCCCTACACCAGGGCCCTGCTCGCCTCGGTGCTGACGCCCGAGCCGGGACTGGGCGTGCCCGATGTCGGGCTGGGCGACACGCTGCCCGACCCGGCCAACATCCCGCCGGGCTGCCGCTTCCATCCACGCTGTCCGATCGCCGAGCCGCGCTGTTCGGTCGAGACGCCTCCCCTCAAGCCGCGGCCCGCCGGTGGTGTCGAATGCCTGCTGGTCTGAAGGTCGCCATCATCGGTGCCGGCATGGGCGGCCTCGCCTCGGCCGCGGCGCTGCGCAAGGTGGGCCATACCGTCGCCGTCTACGAGCAGGCGCAGGAGTTCACGCGGCTCGGCGCCGGCATCCAGATCGGCTGCAACGCCATGCACGTGCTGCGCGGCCTCGGGCTCGAACGGCATCTGCGCGCCGAGACCTTCTATCCCCGTTCGTGGAACAACCGCGACTGGCGCACCGGCGAGGTTCTGTTCGACATGCTGTTCGGACGGCCGGCCGAGGACAAATACGGTGCGCCATACCTGTTGGCCCATCGCGGCGACCTGCATTCGGCGCTGGCTGGCATCGTCCCGGACGAGCTCATACATCGCGATCACAAGCTCGAAGGGCTGGAGCAGAGTCCGGATGGCGTCAGGGTCGTGTTCGCCAACGGCAACGTCGTCACGGCCGATGCCGTGATCGCCGCCGACGGAGTCAACTCGGTGGCACGCACCATCCTGTTCGGCGAGGAGGATCCGCATTTCACCGGCCGAATCGCCTATCGCACGGTCTATCCGGCGGCGCGCCTCACCGGTTTCGACATGGGCGACTGCACCAAATGGTGGGGCGAGGATCGCCACATCGTGATGTATCCGGTGAAGCCCGACCGCAGCGAGGTCTACTTCGTCACCAGCCAGCCCGAGCCCGGTTTCAATCTCGAATCGTGGTCCACCAAAGGTGACGTCGAGGTCCTGCGCGCCGCATTCGAGGGCTTCCATCCCGACGTGCAGCGCGTGCTCGCCGCCTGCCCCGACGTGCACAAGCGCCCGCTGGTCGATCGCGATCCGCTGGAGCACTGGGTCGAGGGCAAAGTCGCCTTGCTGGGCGACGCCTGCCATCCCATGACACCCTACATGGCACAGGGCGCCGCGATGGCGATCGAGGACGCTGCGATCCTGTCGCGCTGTCTGAAAGGCATCGAGCGTGACGGCGTGACGGCGGCGCTGATGCGCTACGAACGCAATCGCAAGCCGCGGACCGCGAAGATGCAACTCACCTCGCGGACCAACAGCTGGGGCAAGGGCGTCACCGACACCGACTGGGTGTACGGCTACAACGCCTGGACCGCACCTCTCGACGCCTGACGGCCTACTGCCACTTCGCCAGATAGAACCGCGGCAGCTCGTCGGGATAAGTCTTGAAGGCGAGCTGTTTCGAGAACCCGTAGGCGTTCACGTAAGTGAACAAGGGCAGCCAGTAGGCCTTCTCGGTCATTATCTTGATGGCCGCCGAATAGGCCTGCTTGCGCGCTGCCGGGTCGGACGTGGCGCCGCCCTCGGCAACCAGCTTTTCGAGCTCGGGATCCCTCGAGTAGTTGTCGTTGGCGTCCTTGCCGTACATCACCGGGAAGATCGCCGAGACGTCGTTGATCGAGTAGCTGCCCCAGCTCTGATGATAGAGCGGCGCCTCGCCGCGCCACGCCTTCTGAATCGCCGGCGCCACCTGCATCTGATTGATCTTGGCGCGGATGCCCACCGCCTGGAGGTAATTCTGGATCGCTGCCGTCCATGAAGTCACGGGGACGGATGTGAGAAGCTCGACGTCGAAGCCGTTCGCGAAGCCCGCCTCGGCGAGCAGCGCCTTGGCCTTGGCCGGGTCGTAGGCATATTTGACAGCAGCATCGGCGTCGCAGCCGAACTGGGTCGGGAAGCACGGCGCCTGCGGCACGCGGCTGCCGCCCTGGACCAGCTTGTCGGCCATGTCCTGGCGGTTGACGGCGTGCCAGATCGCCTTGCGCACCTTGAGGTCGGTAAGCGGGTTGCCCGCGCCCGAGCGGCCGGCGGCATCGATCGAGAGGTAGCCGATGCGCATCGATTCCTGCTGCGTCGCCTGCAGGTGCGGCATCTTGTTGATGTTGGCGAGCTGGTCGGGGTTGAAATTCCACACCCAGTCGGCGCGCTGGCCCAGGAGCTCGGTCACTGCGGTCGTGACGTCGGGCACGAAGCGCACATGCAGCGTCTTGATCGCGGGCTTGCCCTTGGGCGAGCCCGCCCAGTAGTCGTCGAAGCGCTCGAACACGACCTCCTTGCCCTGCTCGT
>CADECW010000029.1:0-16265 GCA_902825855.1 uncultured Rhodospirillales bacterium
GAGGTCCCTCGACTGCGCCGCCCTTCGGGCGACTTCGCTCGGGATGACGGGAAATTTCGTCTTCATTGTTTTGTCATGTCGACGTCAGCAACAACGGAGAAAAATTCTGGTCGCCATATTGATGCCGTACGTCCGTTATCTGCTCTCGGTGCGGAGAGATTCGGCAGCCTTCGCCATTGCCTGACCATCACATCGTGACCATCTCGAGATCGAGCAGGAGGTTCAGCCCATGATGCAGCCCACCGCCGAACCGTTCGTCGTAGAAGTATGGGGCAAGCTCGCCGGTGTCGTCCTCAAAGAGGGCAGCGCGTTCCGCTTTCATGCCGTTGCTCCGCCGTTCCGCGAGCTCGATGGCGCGGAGTTCGCCATCCCTGGCCTTGCCCGGCTGGCCGCCGCGCGCCTCGACCCTCACACCCGGGACGGCGGCCGTTCCTTCGGCAGCGCCAGCCATTCGGCCAGCAGCCTGCCGTTGTGATCTTGGAAGCGCGCTGCCAGCATGCGTGAGCTGGCGATGCGTTCGACGCGGAAGTTGCGCAGGTCTTTTCGCAATTCGCACCAGGCGCCCACCAGGCTGACATCGACATAGTAGGCCATGGCCAGCGGCCAGATGGTGCGCCGCGTGCGGTGGCCTCTCTCGTCGACATAGGCGATGCGCAGCTTGCGCCGATCGCGGATGGCGGCGCGGATCTGCGCCATGTCGACGCTGGGCGCTACGGCATCGCCGCGCGAGACGTAGACCGGCGCATCGGCGACGTGGCCGCGCAGGCTTTCCGGCAGGACGACCGTCACCTTGTCGAGCACGCGCGCTGCGGCATGTTGCAGCTCGGAGTCGCGCACGCGCTGCACCATGCGCGCGCCGACCGCGATCGCCTCGATCTCGTCGATGGTGAACATCAGGGGCGGCAGGTCGAAGCCCTTGCGCAAGACGTAGCCCACGCCGGGCGCGCCCTCGATCGGCACACGGCGTGCCTGCAGCGTCGCCACGTCGCGGTAGATCGTGCGCGGCGTCACTTCCAATTCCTCGGCGAGCGCCGCCGCCGTCACCGGCCTTCTGGCGGTGCGGAGAACCTGGATGACGTCGAACAATCGATCGGCACGGCGCATGGCGCTCCTGACATAACGCTGTCAGGAGCCGATCGCTAGTGTGCATTGATGAGCACCGTAGCGGATGGTTCGATGGATCGCGGCCAGGTAAGCGGTTCTGTGAGCGGCTCCTGGCAGGGCACGGTGCTGGTCCTTGCTTCGGCCTTCGCCTTCAGCACGGCAGGCCTTTTCACCCGCCTGGTGCAGACCGACGTCTGGACGATGCTGCTCTGGCGCGGCCTGTTCGGCGGCCTCCTGATCGCGGCTTACGTCGTGTGGCGCGACGGAGCCGGAACTCTTGCCGCGATCCTTCGCATCCGCCGGCCCGGCCTTCTCGCCGCCGGCTGTTCGACCGCGGCCACGATCTGCTTCATCAATGCCCTGCGCGAGACCTCGGTCGCCGACGTGCTGGTGATCAACGCCACCGCGCCGTTCATTACCGCAGCCATGGTCTGGGCATGGACCGGCGCGCGCGAGCGGCGCACGACCCTGTTGGCAAGCGGCATGGCGCTCGTCGGGGTCGTCGTCATGGTCGTGCCCACGTTCGGCACCGGCCGGTTGCTGGGCAACCTGCTGGCATTCGCCATGACCGTCCTGATCTCGGGCATGATGGTGGTCATGCGGCACTACCGCCATGTCGACATGCTGCCCGCCGCATCGCTCTCGGCCTTCCTGTGTGCCGCGGTCGTGTGGCCATGGGCATCGCCTTTGACGGTGACAGGCGCGGACTTCGGCTGGCTCGTCCTGTTCGGTACGACGCAGTTCGGTCTCGGCCAGCTCCTGCTCACGATCGGCCTGCGCTCGGTGTCGGCCACGCGCTCGGCCCTGATCGGCTCGCTCGAGGTTCCCCTGGCGCCGGCCATCGTCTGGGTCGTCCTGGGCGAGGTGCCGGCCGTCATGACCGGCGTCGGCGGCGCCATCGTGCTGGGTGCGGTGTGCTGGGACCTTTTCGCTGCTCAGTACGGCGCGCAGCGCCGCGATGGCGCATGCCAAGCGACCAACTAGAGTAGCGTCGTCAATGCCGGAGGATAAGGAACGTGATCAAGCGTAAGCAGCGTATTTCCATGCGCGATCTCTCGACCATGCCGGCGGAGGATCGCACCCATGTCGAGAAGAACGCCATGAACGGCCAGATCTTCAACATCTTCAAGGTGCTGGCGCATCATCCGCAGCTCTTGAAGCGCTGGACGCCGTTCGCCGGCCACGTGCTCAGCAAGCAGACGCTGCCGTTCCGAGACCGTGAGCTTCTGATCCTGCGCATCGGCTGGCTCAATCAGGCCGAGTACGAATTCGCCCAGCACGCGCTCATCGCCGAGCGCGGCGGCGTCTCCGGCGAGGACATCGCGCGCCTGAAGGAAGGGCCCAAGGCCAAGGGCTGGAGCGAGCACGAAGCGGCGCTGCTGCAGGTCGCCGACGATCTCTACGAGAACTCCGCCGTCTCCGACGCGACCTGGGCCGCCCTGTCGAAGAAGTACTCGATCGAGCAGCTCATGGATGCCGTCTTCACCGTCGGCCAGTACAACCTCGTGTCCTGGGCGCTCAATTCCTTTGGCGTGCCCCTGGATGACTTCCTCCCGCAGAGCCGGCCTTAGCGTTCCGCCACCGCTCGCTCCTTCGGATCCAGGTACTTCCAGATTGCGGCGTCGCGTCGATATGGATCGGGGCGATACTGCAGCTTGCCATCGGCATCCGCGAACGCGGTCTCGTACACCACGAATACCGGCACGGGCTTCGGCAGAGCCTGTCGGCTGGTGTCGCCGGTCGCGATCGCTTCGTTGATCGAATCGATCGGTTGTCGCATCAGCAAAGCGGCCAACTGCCTTGGATTCTCCACCCTGATGCATCCATGACTGATGCGACGGCCGCTGAGGTTGAACAGATGCTTTCCCGGAGTATCGTGCAGGTAGACGTCGAACCGGTTCTTCATGTCGAAGATCAGCTGCCCTAGACCTGAGCTCGCTCCCGCGCGCTGCTGCAGGCTGCCGTCGGGCAGCACGACGATGTTGCGCCGCGCCAGGTAATTCGGGTCGAGACGGGCCTTCGGCAGAAGTTCCTGCTTGGCGATGTCATCCGGAATGTTCCAGGGCGGGTTGAACCAGACGGCATCGATGGGGACTTCGAATTCGGGGCTCTGATTGCGCAGGTCGTCCTGGCCGACGATGACCCGCGTCGAGAAGACCGGCCGGTCATCTCGATAAAGCACCAGCCGCTCGTCCGCCGCGTTGACCCAGACGCGGTCGGCCGGCAGCCGCCGCGGCAGCCAGCGTTCGCGTTCGAGGTTCACCGCAATCTCGCGCATGCGGGGCGTCGCGACCTTGGCCCCGGCCGGGCTGCCCGCGCGAGCCTCCTTCAAAGCCTGGCGCAGCAGCCGGTAGGTCGGTGTCGTCGGAGCGAGCGCTTCGATCACTGCGGCGGGATCGGCGCTGCGGATGGCGGTGTCGAGAACGGCAGCGGCGTCGACCGCATCAGGGGTCAAAGCCTGGTCGTCCCTGCGGCGCTCGACCGGCATGCGCCCGCGCGCCAGCGCGTCGGCGTAAGAAAGAAAGGCGTCGGACAGCAGCAATTCCCGCTCGAGCATCGGCACTTTTGGCGATTGCAGCAAACTCGCGTGGAACAGTTCCGGCGACAGGCCGTGCTCGCCAGCCCGCGAGACGGCATCGATCAGAGAATTCGCCTGGCCCTGCCGGGTCGTCCAGACGGGCGCATAGCCATGGCGCGCGTAAAAACGCTTCAGCAATTCGACGTTCAGTCGCTCGTTCGCGACGAAAGACTTTGGCGTGTTCTCGATCAGTTCACGGAGCGCGCCGTTGCCCTGCGCTACCGTCGGGCGCGGCGGAGTCGCCACCAGGGCTGCGGGCGGCTCCTTGTCCAGAATTGGGCCTGTGGGCTCGGTCGACGAACACGCTGCGGCGAGAGCAACTGCGGCGACGGCGATCGGTCCGATGCGCGCCACAAGGCCTGCCTGGTACCAAGCGGTCACGCCATGAACCTCCGGAACAGCGATGCTCTCTATGGCCAGCTTGCTTCAAGTGGCAGGAAAAGCAAGATTTTCACTTCATGTTCGCCGCCGGCGATCTGCTTAAAGGCAAATTTCGTTGGCGACTGCCGGAACCGGAACCTGCCTTGAACGTTGCAGTGAGCTACTTGTCGATTAGTTCCGTTTGTTGCACAATACTCAAGTACCACAACTTGTGGAGGAACGGATGTCCGACGTTGCCCAAAAGATGGCTCGCGTTGCGGTGCTTGCCGTCCTGATTCCAGCAGCGCTGATCGCGGGCTGCTCGCAGCCGGCCCCGCCGCCGCCGCCGCCCCAACCGACGGCCGCTGCTCCCCCGCCGCCACCGCCGCCGCCGCCACCTCAGCGTGTCCGTGGCTAACCAGGCGTCACGGTAAAGGCCTCGACACTTCGATCTTGGAGAGGCGCTGAAAGCTGCCCTGTGGCCTCCACAGGGCAGGGGCTCGCGTGCCACTAGGCCACTTTCGCCTGGGGCTCGAATCCGTGGATTCGAGAACATCGCTTTGCGTGGGAAACGCCACAGTCATGGCAGCGCCATCGGCTGCCAAATGGCATGGGGCACTTCTCTCGCAACCGATGAGGTCGAGCCATGAGCACCGATGGTTTTCCCGGAGCGATCTGGATTCCCGCACATACCGACCGGTACGCCCGCAGGACCTCCCGCACCATCGACGAACTCGTCCTTCACATCACCGAAGGTGGAACCGACAAGGCCGAGATAACCGCCCACAATGCGTTCGGCGGCCCGAAGTACCTGCAGGGCGGGAAATGGATGCAGCAGGCCGCCCACTACGTCGTCGGGCGGGACGGCACCGTCGTTCAATGCGTGCGCCACAAGGACGTCGCCTTTCACGCCGGGCCTGCGAACGAATGGACCATTGGCATCGAGCACAACACGCGCGGAGGCGGCAGCAGCAAGGATACGAAGCTCACCGCTGCGCAGTACACGAAGTCGGCTGAGCTGGTCCTGTGGCTGAGCAGGATGCTCGGCTTTGCGCCCGACCGGTATCACATATCGGGACACTCGGAGGTCGATCCCGGCACGACGCATTCGAGCTGTCCCAATCGCGTGCTGAACTGGGACCTTTATATGGCGGCAATCTCCGACCAGCAGGAGATCGCGCAGGGGCGGACGCCGATGCGATTGTGGAACGACAATGAGATCTAGCCCGTGATTGCCTTCGGGTCTCCCCGGCGATATAGGCAACTGGATACAACGCCTGTACCGTCAAGAGGAGCCCGCCGTGAAGATCAGCGCCAGGAACCGTCTGAAAGGTCGCATCGTCGAGGTCAAGAAGGGCGCCACCACCGCCCATGTGCGGCTGGACGTGAACGGCACCACCGTCACCGCCTCGATCACCAACGAGGCGGTCGATGAGTTGGGGCTCAAGGTCGGCCAGGACGCCTACGCCATCGTCAAGGCCTCCGATGTCATGATCGGCCTCGACGGCTGATGGTCCGGCTGAACGAGGTCCGCTCGGGCGAGGTCGCGATCGACCTGCCGGAGCGAACCGACGCCGAGCTCTATTTCATCGGCCGCATCCAGACACCCTGGACCGACCGGCTGACCTGCCCGCGCCAGGGTCGCGCCGACGGGCCGACATGCCGCATCGAAGTGTTCGCTCCTTGGGACAAGGGCCTCGACAGCATCATCGAGTTCGAACGACTGGAAGTACTCTACTGGCTGCATGAATCGCGGCGCGACCTTGCCCTGCAAAGCCCACGCAGCGATGGCCAGGCGCGCGGCGTGTTCTCGCTGCGCACGCCGGTACGGCCCAATCCGATCGGCACGTCGATCGTGCACCTCGTCAAGGTCGAGGGGCCCGTCCTGTTCGTGCGCGGCCTCGATTGCCTCGACGGCACGCCGCTGATCGACCTCAAGCCCGACCGCAGCCTGTTCGCGCCGCTGGCGCCGGCACAGGCGGGAGACTTCCAGGTGGGCGACCCATGAAGATCGCCGGCCGGCGGGCGGCCCTTGCGCTGCTTGGCGCCGGACTGCTGGCTCGGCCTTCGGGGGCGCAAGCCCGTACGATCACCGATTCCGCCGGCCGCAAGGTCGCACTGCCCGACCGCATCAACCGGATATCCGTTGCCGGGCCGCCGGCGTCGGTGCTGGTCTACTCGCTGGCGCCCGATGCGATGGTGGGCTGGATTCGGGTACCGACTCCGGCCGAGAAGGAATTCCTGGTTGCGCCGGTGCGCGATCTGCCCGAGACCGGCCGGCTCACCGGCCGAGGCGACACGGTGAGCCTGGAGCGCCTGGTCGCGGCCAAGCCCGATCTCGTGGTCGATTTCGGTTCGGTGACGGATACCTACGTGTCGCTTGCCAATCGCGTGCAGGAACAGACGGGCATTCCGTATGTCCTGATCGACGGCAAGTTTGCCGCCACGCCGGCATCGCTGCGCCTCGCCGGCGACATCCTTGGCCGGTCGGCGCGCGGCGGCGAACTCGCCGATTATGTGGACAAGACCTTCGCGGCCGTCGATGCCGTGCTGGCGCGCGTTCCGGCGACCAAGCGGCCGCGCGTCTACCTCGCGCGCGGCCCCGAAGGCCTGGAGACCGGCGGGCGCGGCTCCATCAACACCGAGATCATCGAGCGCGTCGGCGGCGTCAATGTCGCCGAGGGCCTGGGCGGTCGCGGCAACACCGCCAATGCCTCGCTCGAGCAGATCATCGCCTGGCAGCCCGACGTCATCGTCACGCTCGATCGGGCCTTCCATCAGAGCGTGAAGAGCAAGCCCGGCTGGGGAGAGGTGCGCGCCGTCGCCGAGAACAAGGTCTTCCTCGCGCCCAGCCTGCCGTGGGGCTGGATCGATGCGCCGCCGTCGCTCAATCGGCTGATCGGCCTGCGCTGGCTGCTCGCCTCTTTCTATCCGGCCGAAGCGGGCATCGACCTCGGGGCCGACACCCGCGCCTTCTATGCCTTGTTCTACGGCGTTAAGCTCGACGATGCCCAGCTCGATCGACTCCTCGGTGGTGCGGTCGCACGCTGACGCGCGCCGCAGCGCCGTCGTCATCGGTGGCCTTCTGGCCATCCTGCTGCTGGCCGTACTGCTGGCGGCCATGCTCGGGCCCTATCCGCTGACGCCGGGCGAGGTCATCGCCGCGATCGCCCGGCGTATGATCGGCGATGCCCAGCCGGGTCCGGTCGACACCGTCCTTTTCCAGATCAGGCTGCCGCGCGTGGCTGCTTCCCTGCTCGTCGGCGCGGCATTGGCCGCCGCCGGAGCGAGCTATCAGACGCTGTTCCGCAATCCATTGGTCTCCCCCGACATCCTGGGCGTCTCGGCCGGCGCGGGCTTCGGCGCCGTCCTTGGCATCCTGCTGTCGTTGCCGGTGTTCGCCATCCAGGGGCTGGGCTTCATCACCGGCCTGATCACCGTCGGCATCGTCTACACACTCGCCCGCGCGCTGCGCAGCCAGAACGAGATCCTGGTGCTTGTGCTGGCCGGCATCGTCGTCGGCGCCTTGGCGGGCGCCGGCATCTCGCTAGTGAAGATCCTTGCCGATCCTTACAACCAGCTCCCCGCCATCACCTTCTGGCTGCTGGGCAGCCTGTCGGGCATCAAGATCGACGACATGCGGAGCGTGGCGCCGCTGGTGATCCTGGGGCTGGTGCCGCTGGCACTGCTGCGCTGGCGCATCGGCGTGCTGTCGCTGGGCGACGACGAGGCCAAGGCGCTGGGCGTCAACGTGCGCTTGGTGCGCGGCGTGGTGATCGCGGCGGCCACTCTCATCACCGCCGCCGCCGTCTCGGTGTCGGGCGTCATCGGCTGGATCGGGCTCGTGATCCCGCACATGGCGCGCCTGCTGGTCGGCCCGCGTTACGACCGCGTGCTGCCCGCGGCCGCGCTGATGGGGGCAGCCTTCCTGGTCCTGGTCGACACCGTGGCACGCACGGCGGCGCGCATCGAAATCCCGCTCGGCCTGCTGACCGCGCTTTTCGGCGCTCCGGTCTTCGTCTGGCTGCTGGCGCGCGGTCGGCGCATGTGGAGCTGAGCGTGCTTGCCGCCCGCGGCCTTTCGATCGGCTACGACAGTCGTACCATAGCGGCAGGCATCGACCTCGCGGTGGCGCGCGGCGAGGTCTTGTGCCTGCTCGGTCCCAACGGCGCGGGCAAGACCACCCTGTTCAAGACGCTGCTCGGCCTGATCCCGCCGCTCGCCGGCGACGTCATGATCGGCGAGCGGCCGCTCGGCTCCCTCACGCGCGCCGAGCTCGCGAAGTCGATGGCCTATGTCCCGCAGGCCCAGGTCATGGAGTTCGCCTACACCGTCCTCGACCTGGTGCTGATGGGTCGCACCGCGCATCTCGGGCCGTTCTCCGCGCCGGGTCGGCGCGACCACGAACGTGCGCGCGCGGCCCTCGCCGATCTCGGCATCGCCGATCTCGCGGACGCGGAGGCCAACCGCATCTCGGGCGGCCAGCGCCAGCTCTGCCTGGTCGCGCGCGCGCTCGCCCAGGATGCGCCCCTGCTGGTGATGGACGAGCCGACTGCCAGCCTCGATCTCGGCAACCGCCTGCTGGTGCTGGATCGGGTGCGGGCGCTCAAGGCGCAGAACTACGGCGTCGTGTTCTCGACGCATGATCCCGACCAGGCACGCGAGCTTGCGACCACGGTGGCGGTCATCGCCGGCGGCAGCCTCGCAGCCTACGGCGCGCCCGAGGACACGGTTACCGGGCCGATCCTGTCGGCGATCTATGGCGTCGATGTCGTGGTCGAGCGCACCGAGAGCGGCCGCCACGTTGTGGCGCCACGTTAGTGACTCTGGCGCGGGTCAGACCTGGCGGCGGCTGCGAGCAGGGAATGGGCAAGCTTTTCTACCGCTCTTGCCGGCAGCGAAAGCCCGACCGTCGCAGGCCCGATGCCGACCGCGAGCAGCGTTTCGCCCGAGGGCAGGGGACCGACATGAAGGGAATCCGTCGGCACCAGCGACAGCGGCGCGTCTTCGGTCGCCGGATTGCGTGGCAGCGACCGGCCGAGCAGCAGCAGAAGGGGCACGAGCCGCTGCAGGTCGGCGGCGGGAATGGAAAGCGTCGCGCGCCGGCCGTCGCGACGCAGCACGGTGAGCGAGACCGTGTTGAGGGCGGGGTCGGATTCGCCGGTGACCTCGCTCGCTTGGGCGAGGTCGATCGGGCTTTCGGGGTCGTCGTCCAGGGGCGCCATCGCTGTATCCACAAAGATACAACGGCGCGGCGCGGACCACCAGTCAGTGCAGCTTCTGCCCGACCGGCGCCGACAGCAGCCGCGACAGGGTGCGTATTTCCGGCGTCGAGGCGCCGTAGGCGCGGCGTTCCATCTCGCGATACAGGCGCACGATGTCGTTGCCGGTCTCGGTGACGATCGCGCCGCCACCGCCGCCGCCGCCGGTCTGGGCAGTGACCACCGGCTCGCGGAACATGTGGTTCAGTTCGTCGATCAGGAGCCACGCCTGCCGGTAGGACATGGCGAGCGCGCGCCCGGCCGCCGAGATCGATCCGGTTTCGTTGATGAGCTCGAGCAGTCGGATCTTGCCCGGCCCGATCGAGCGTTCGCCGCCGAAGTCGATGCGCAGGTGCAGCGACGTTCTTTCGGCAGCCTTTGCTGTCTTCCTGACGGTGACCTTTCCCATCAGCCCATCCCGGCAATCGTCCAGCCGGGATTATGCGTTGCAAGGCGAGAGGACGCCAGATGTCGTCAGGCCGCCTGATAGCCGATCACGGCTTTGGTTTAGGAGAACCCCTCGAGGCCCCTGGCCTGTCACCAGCTCGGGCCTCGGCTTGGGGCGGACTTGCCGCCAGTCGCTGCATCTGACAGCATCGATATATCCAATTGGATATATCGCATGAGTTTTCGTTTATGACAGCCATTCCCCGCTTCGAACCGCTGGCCGTGCGTGTCGACAATGGCGCCGGCGGCGGATTGCGCGGCATGCGCCTGTCGCCGCTGCCGCCACGCATGATCGTTGCCGAGCTTGAAGAGCTTGGCGATCGCCGGTCGCGCCGCACGAAGGTCTGGGAGCTGTCGCATCATCTCCATTGCTCGATCGTCGGAACCTGCCTGTCGACCGGCGAACTGCGCCAGGTACTCGCCAAGCTGGGACCGGTGGCGGACGACTGCTCCGAGCACGAACTGCACGGCCGCGGCGTGACGCTCGCCAGTCAACGCGACGGGGCGGCCAAGCTCCTGCACAAGGCGCTGGATCGAAAGCATCGCAACGCCGTTACGCGCTTCGACAAGGCGGGCACGGTCGAAGAGGTGCGTGCCGAGTGGCGCGAGGCCGTGAAGCGCGGAGACGTTCCTGGCGGGTATTGGGCGGCGATGACACATCCGGCGGCAAGCGATGCGCTGGTGCGGGAGATCTTCGGCGAGGTCCACATGCTCTCCCATCTGGTGGGAGCCGCCAACCGGGCCGACATCCGCAAGCTCGCCGATCTCGAGGCCGAGAACGACCGTCTGCACACCAAGCTTGCCCGCCAGCAGGAACAGCTGCGCGACGGCATCGTTCGGCGCGACGCCAGGATTCAGGAACTGAACGACCTGCTGGCCCGCCGCATCGGCGAGGAAGCCCTGGCCGGAGAGCCCGACGATGCCTCGGAACTCGCCGCCCTGGAGGGGCTGGTCGCAAGCCTGGAACATCGGGCGCGCTCGGAGAGCAATCGCCGTATCGCTGTCGAGGAACGACTGGCGCGCGTGTCACGCGAGCTTGCCCGCGAGCGCGAGCAGTACACTGCTGCTCGCCGGGACGAGGCGGCTCTGCGGCAAGAGCTGGAAGCGATCGAGGCAAAGCTCGCCCCACAGACGGTCGAAAGTGAGGAGGCACCGGACTCGCTGGTCGGGATCTCTGTGCTCTATGTCGGCGGCCGCATTGATCGGCTCGGCCATTTGCGGGCGTTGAGCGAGCAGCGCGGGGCGACGTTCCTGCACCACGACGGCGGCGTCGAGGACCGCAGCGGCCTGCTGGCCGGCCTGGTCAGTCGCGCGGACGTCGTCGTGTTCCCGGTCGATTGCGTCAGCCACGAGGCGGTGACGATCCTCAAGCGCCTGTGCCGCCTGACAGGCAAGGGCTATGTGCCGTTGCGCAGCAGCGGCACCGGATCGTTCGTATCGGCGCTCGCCCGAATGACGAGCGCCGTGGCCTGAACAGTCGAGGACGAGACACCGAACTCGGCTGGTTCAGATCAGTTCGCTATAGGGCATGAAGGCGACGTCGGCGCCGGCTTCCAGGCGCGTCGTCTCCTCGGGCAGCTCGGCGAGACCGTCGGTCTCGGTGAGCGACGTCAGCATACCGGCGCCTTCCTTGTGATAGCGCCGAAGCCTGGGCAATCCTGACGCGTTCTCGACCGACACCCGCACGTACTCACGCCGGCCGGCCTTCTTCCTGTAGGCAAAGTCGGCGATGGCCGGGAAGCGCCGCGCGACGTGTGGTTCGCTGCCGGACAGGGCTTCGATCATGGGCCGGGCCACCAGGGCGAAAGTAAGAAGCGCCGCCACCGGATTGCCCGGCAGGCCAGCCAGCGGCGTGGCGCCGATCTGGCCCATGGCGACGGGACGTCCGGGCTTGATCGCCAGCCGCCAGAAATAGAGCGAGCCGTGGTTGGCGATGGCGGCGCGGACATGGTCCTCCTCGCCTGTCGACACGCCGCCCGAGGTGACGATCAGGTCGTTGGAATCCGCAGCCTGCCGCAGCGCGGCGGCAAGCGTCGCAGGATCGTCCGGCACGATGCCGAGATCCGACACCTCGACGCCCAGCTTCTCCAGCAGGCCGGCAAGGATGAAGCGGTTGGCGTCGTAGATCTGATGCGCGGCGAGGGGCTGGCCGGGCTCGCGTACCTCGTCGCCGGTCGAAAGCAGCGCGATCGAGAGCCTCCTCCGCACAGGCACCTCGGCGAAGCCCAGCGCCGCCAGCAATCCGAGTTCCGCGGGACCGAGGCGGCGTCCGGCCTTCAGGACCTGCGTGCCTCGCGGCACGTCCTCGCCGGCCTGCCGGGTGTTGGCGTGACGCTTGATGCCGGGCCGTATGATCACGAAATCGCCGTCGCGCTGGCAATCCTCCTGCATGATGACGACGTCGGCTCCCGCCGGCAGCGCGGCGCCGGTGAAGATGCGGACGGCGAAGCCATGTGTCAGGGCGGTCGTCGGATCGTGCCCCGCGGCAACGCGGTCGACGCAGCGCAGGGTGGTAGGCCCATGCGGATCGAGATCGTCGAAGCGCACGGCGTAGCCGTCGACCGCCGAATTGTCGAAGCCGGGCACCGCGATGGCCGCCGTGATGTCCTGGGCGAGGGTGCGGCCGAGCGCACGTCGCAGCGGCACGCGCTCGATGCCGTCGACCGGCTGAACGCGCTCGAAGATCATCTGCCGCGCGGCATCGATGCCCAGGAGGCTGCCGCCGAAAGCAAAGCAATCGTCCGAGAGCTGCGCCATGCGCTTTGCCTAGTCGTCGGCGGCTTCGGCGACGGCCTTCACCGCCTCGACCTGCGCGGCGCAGAACTTGAACTCGGGGATCTTGCCGAACGGATCGAGCGCGGGGTTGGTCAGGATGTTGGCCGCCGCCTCGGCGTAGCAGAACGGGATGAAGACCATGCCGTCGGGCACGTCGGAATCGATGCGCACCTTGAGCTCGATGACGCCGCGCCGTGTCGATACCCGAATCATGTCGCCAGGCTCGATGCCGAGCCGCTCCAGCTCGCGCGGCGGCAGGTGCGCCATCGCCTCGGGTTCGAGTTCGTCGAGCACCTGGCTGCGGCGCGTCATGGCGCCGGTATGCCAGTGTTCCAGCACGCGGCCGGTCGACAGCACGTAGGGATACTGCTCGTCCGGCAGCTCGTCGGGCGGCCGGATGTTGGCCGGCACGATCCTGCCCCGGCCGCTCTTGGTGGGATAGCCGGCGGCGAACAGGATCTCGTTGCCGGGCTTGTCGGGCGCATCGGCCGGATAGGTGACCGCACCCTCGTTCACCAGGCGCTCCCAGCTGATGTTCTTCAGCGACGGCATGGTGTCGGCCATCTCGGTGTAGACGGCCCCGACGTCGGCGTAGTTCCAGCCGCAGCCCAGGCGGTTGGCGAGGTCGATGATGATGTCGAGGTCGAGCCGGGCCTTGCCCGGCAGCGGCAGCGCCGTGCGGCCGAGCTGCACGCGGCGGTCGGTGTTGGTGAAGGTGCCGGTCTTCTCGGGAAACACCGAGGCCGGCAGCACGACGTCGGCGTGCCATGCCGTCTCGGTCAGGAAGATGTCCTGAACGACGAGGTGCTTCAGCTTGGCGAGCGCCATGCGGGCGTGATGGACGTCGGGATCGGACATCGCGGGATTCTCGCCCATGATGTACATGCCCTCGATCTGGTCGGCATGGATCGCGTTCATGATCTCGACCACGGTCAGCCCGCGCTTGGGATCGAGCTCGGCGCCCCAGGTCTTCTCGAAGTAGTCGTGCGCCGATTCCAGCTCGACCGGCCGGTAGTCGGTGAAGAACATCGGGATGAGACCGGCGTCGGACGCTCCCTGCACGTTGTTCTGGCCGCGCAGCGGATGCAGCCCCGTGCCCGGCCGCGCGACCTGGCCGGTAACCAGCGCCAGGGCGATCAGGCAGCGCGCATTGTCGGTGCCGTGCACGTGCTGGGAGATGCCCATGCCCCAGAAGATGATCGACGCCTTGGAGCGCGCGTACATGCGCGCCACCGTGCGCAGCGTCTCGGCCGGCACGCCGCAGACCGGCTCCATCGCCTCGGGCGAGAAGTCCTTCATGCGCTCGGCCAGCTCGGGGAAACCCTCGGTGAAGCCCGCGATGTACTGCCGGTCTGTCAGGCCCTCGGTGATGATGGTGTGCAGCATGGCGTTGAGCAGCGCCACGTCGCTGCCGGGCTTGAACTGCAGGTTGACGGTGGCGTGGCGCGACAGGCCCTGCCCGCGCGGGTCGGCCACGATCAGCTTGGCGCCGCGCTTGACGGCGTTCTTGATGAAGGTGGCAGCGACCGGGTGATTGCTGGTCGGGTTGGCGCCGATGACGATGATGGTCTCGGCGTCGAGTGCCGCCGAGAACGGCGCCGTCACCGCACCGGAGCCGATGCCCTCGAAGAGGGCGGCGACCGACGAGGCGTGACAGAGCCGGGTGCAGTGGTCGACGTTGTTGGTGCCGAAGCCGGTGCGCACCAGCTTCTGGAACAGATAGGCCTCCTCGTTGGAGCCCTTGGCCGAGCCAAACCCGGCCAGGCCTGCGCCTCCCTTGCGCTCGCGAATCTCGAGCAGGCCGGCGGCGGCGCGCTGCATTGCCTCTTCCCAGGTGGCCTCGCGGAAGTGCGTCCATGGGTTGGCGGGATCGACCTCGTCGTCGGCCGACTTCGGAACGCCGTCCTTGCGCACCAGCGGTACGGTGAGCCGGTCGGGATGGTTGGCATAGTCGAAGCCGAAGCGGCCCTTGACGCAGAGCCGCGCGTGGTTGGCCGGGCCGTCCTTCCCGGTGACGTGGAGGATCTTGTCGTCCTTGATGTGGTAGGTGAGCTGGCAGCCGACGCCGCAGAACGGGCACAGGCTGTCGACCGTACGGTCGGCCCATTCGGTACGTGCCTGGCTCTTCCTGTCGAGCAGCACCGACGGCATCAGTGCGCCGGTCGGGCAGGCCTGCACGCATTCACCGCAGGCGACACACGAGCTGTCTCCCATCGGATCGTCGAAGTCGAAGACGATTTTTTCGCCGTGTCCGCGGCCGGCCATGCCGATCACGTCGTTGACCTGGACCTCGCGGCAGGCGCGAACGCAGAGATTGCACTCGATGCAGGCGTCGAGATTGACCGACATCGCCGGATGGCTGACGTCGCGCGCCGGATGCTCGGTCGCCGGGAAGCGGCTGGTGCCGACGCCGATCTTGTCGGCCCAGTTCCAGAACTTCGAATCGGGATCGTGCGCGGTCTCGCGCGCCGGCTGGTCGGCGACCAGGAGCTCGAACACCATGCGCCGCGCCTTCTCGGCGCGCTCTGTCGTCACGCCCACTTTCATGCCGGGCGTCGGCTTGCGCAGGCAGGAGGCGGCGAGAACACGCTCGCCCTCGATCTCGACCATGCAGGCGCGGCAGTTGCCGTCGGGCCGGTAGTCGGGCGCGGTCGAATAGCAGAGATGGGGAATGCCGACGTCGTGACGATTGGCGGCCTGCCAGATCGTCTCGCCCTCGCGGGCTTCGACGTCCTTGCCGTCGATCGTGAACTTGATGCCGCTCATCGGACGATCCCTACATCGGCGGGAAAGAACTTCATCACCGACGTCATCGAATTTGGTGCCGCCTGGCCCAGCCCGCAGATCGAAGCGTCGCGCATGGCGACTGAGAGCTCGGCCAGAAGCTGCTCGTTCCAGCCGCGCGCCGCCATCAGCTTGACCGCCTTCTCGGTGCCGACCCGGCAGGGCGTGCACTGGCCGCAACTCTCGTCCATGAAGAAACGCATCAGGTTGAGGGCTGCCTCCTTGATGTCGTCCTTGTCGGACAGGATTACAACGGCTGCCGAGCCGATGAAGCTGCCATGGGCCTCGAGCGTGCCGAAGTCGAGCGGCACGTCGCCCAGCGAGGCCGGCAGGATGCCGCTCGACGGCCCACCCGGCACGTAGGCCCTGAAGGTGTGGCCGGGCGCCATGCCGCCGCAGAATTCGTCTATCAGCTCGCGCGCCGTGATGCCGGCCGGGGCGATTTTTACGCCAGGATCGCGTACGCGGCCCGAGACCGAATAGGTGTGCAGGCCTTTGCGCCCGTTGCGTCCTTGGCCGGTCCACCAGTCGGGGCCGCGCTCGACCAGGTCGCGGATCCAGTACAGCGTCTCGACATTGTTGATGAGCGTCGGGCGGCCGAAGATGCCGACCTGGAAGGGCAGGGGCGGGCGATGGCGAGGCAGCCCGCGCTTGCCCTCGATGCTCTCGATCATCGCCGACTCTTCGCCGCAGATGTAGGCGCCGGCGCCACGGCGCAGATGCACCTTCACGCCGGCCAGCAGACCCTCGGTCTCGAGGGCTGCAATCTCGCGCGTGAGAATCTCGTGGCAGGCCGGGTACTCGTCGCGCAGATAGAAGTAGACGGCGGGCGCTTCGACCAGGTGGGCTCCGACCAGCATGCCCTCCAGCACGCGATGCGGATCGGTCTCGAGGAAGTAACGATCCTTGAACGTGCCGGGCTCGCCTTCGTCGGCGTTGACCGCCATCAACCGTGG
>CADECW010000029.1:16365-42146 GCA_902825855.1 uncultured Rhodospirillales bacterium
GATCCTTGAACGTGCCGGGCTCGCCTTCGTCGGCGTTGACCGCCATCAACCGTGGGCCCGGCTCGCCCAGCACCGACTTCCACTTGCGCGCCGTCGGGAAGCCGGCGCCACCGCAGCCGCGCAGGCCTGCCTGGTCGACGATCTCGACCAGCTTGTCGCGGCTGAGTTCGCCGGTGCGCAGCCGCTGCAGGGTCTGGTAGCCGCCGGCTGCGCGATAAGCGGCAAGATCGGTGTAGGGTGGAAATTCCGGATGATGGCGGTGCTCGATGACGGCCTTCGCCACCTTCGCAGTGTCGGCGTGATCGACGAAGTTGTGGCCGACCTCGGCCGTCGGTGCCGACTGGCAGCGTCCGACGCAGGGCGCCCGCACTACGCGCGCACCGGGCCCGACCTTCGCCTGCAGTTCGGCAAACAGCGCCTCGGCGCCGGCCATGGCGCAGGACAGGCTGTCGCAGACCCGGATGGTGAGCGACTCCGGTGGCGTCTCGCCTTCCTTCACGACGTCGAAATGCGCGTAGAAGGTCGCGACCTCGTAGACCTCGGCCTGGGCCATACGCATCTCCTCGGCCAGCGCCGCAAGATGGCGGGCCGAGAGATGCCCGTACTTGTCCTGGATGAGGTGCAGGAACTCGATCAGGAGGTCGCGCCGGCGGTCGGCCGTGCCCAGCAGTATCCTGACTTCATGCAGAGCACTCGGCTCCGTCCGGCGACCCTTGGGAGCGGTCCGGCCCCTGCGGCGACTCGAGCCGGGGTGACGCGGCTGGTGCGCGGCAGCATGACCTTCAGGCACGATTTTTCTCCTCGACCACCCTGCAGAACCCTAACGCCGCGTCGACTGGGGCCGCAATCCGAATGAGAACGATCTGGAAATCAAATAACGCTATCGGCAATGTCTATAGTTGGGCGGGTCGGGCAGCGCTGCTGCCAGCAAGGCCGGCGGCCGGCCGTACGGATCGCCACCATGCGTCGATCGCCTCGGCATCGAGCGGCATGACGACGGACAATGGCCCGGCAAATGCTCCCCACGCTTCGATGTAGGCCGGCGCAACAGACGTCAGGACGGGAATGCCCGCCTCGATGGCGGCAGTGAAGGCATCGCGCAAGCCGCCGCCTTTCCTTTCCAGTGCGCCGAACTTGCTCAGCACGACAAGATCACAGCCTGCAGCGATGTCGCGTTGCACGGCCTCGGAGGCCGAGAGCGCGCCTGCGCCCCACAGCTGGCAGCCCTTTGCACCCGGCCCGCGATCCTGGAAGATCTGGAACCGGTCGGCTTTGGCGAGGCTGCGCAGGTAGCCCGCGGTACAGGCGCGATCCGGCAGGCCATGATCCTCCGCGATCACCCCGACGATTCGCGCCGCAGGCTGCCAGCGATCGACCAGCGACCGGAACAACGCCTGAATCTCGGAAGTCGGCGCGCCCTGTATGACAGCGATAGGTTTCATGCGATCACCCGCCAAGCAGATGTGCGAATGTAAGGCCAACAGCAGGCGCATTCCACCGCACAGACGTCTGCTCCCGTCATCCTGACGACAGCGAAAGAGCCGACACGACGCCGCCCTTCGGACGGCTTCGCTCGGGATGACGGCGAATAGGTCATATGCGATAGCCGTCTCTGATGGGAGAGAGCAACACGAGAGGACGAACCAGTCATGCAACACGTCAAACTCGGCCGAACCGGCCTGCGCGTCTCCCGGCTCTGCCTCGGCACCATGACCTTCGGCCTGCAATGCGACGCGGCGCAGAGCAATGCCATCCTCGACGCGGCGGCGGCCGGCGGCGTCGACTTTCTCGATACGGCTGACGTCTACCCGTTGGGCGGCGGGCACAATACCAAGGGCCGTACCGAGCAGATCGTCGGCGACTGGCTGAAGGGCAAGCGTCACGAGTTCATCCTCGCCACCAAGTGCGTCGGCCAGATGGGATCCAAGCCATGGGACCTCGGCATGTCGCGCAAGCACATCATCGACGCCATCGACGCTTCGCTGAAGCGGCTCGGTACCGACTACATCGATCTCTACCAGCTGCACAGCTACGATCCCCACACGCCGATCGACGAGGCGCTGGAGGCGCTCGACACGGTCGTGCGCTCGGGCAAGGCGCGCTATGTCGGTGTTTCCAACTGGCCGGCCTACAAGGTGGCGCGGGCGCTGGGCCGCGGCGAACTCAAGAACCTCGTGCGCATCGATTCGGTGCAGCCGCGCTACAATCTGCTTTTCCGCAGCTTCGAGCGCGATCTGCTGCCGCTCTGCGGCGAAGAGGCGATCGCGGTCATTCCGTACAATCCGCTGGCCGGCGGCCTGCTGACGGGCAAGCACGATCCCAAGGCGGCGGCGCCCGAAGGCTCGCGCTTCCAGCTCGGCACTGCCGGGCCACGCTACCGCGAGCGCTACTGGCACGAGCGGGAATTCGCGACCGTCGAGGCGCTGCGCAAGGTCGCAGCCGAGGCGGGGTGCAGCCTGGCGACGCTGGCCATGCGCTGGGTCCTGTCGAATCCTGCCATCACCGCGCCCATCATCGGCGCCAGCCGGCCCGACCAGCTCGCCGACAGCCTGGCGGCCGCCGAGCAGGGGCCATTGCCCAAGGACCTGAAGGCCAAGCTCGACGAGATCACGGCCGAATGGAGGTCCGTGGACGCAGAGCGCTGACCGCCGCGCGCCGCTTGTCGCAATAGCGTTTCGACCCGCCGGAATCGACGGTTTGACGCGCTCGCGAGTCGTTATATATGATTGGATATATCGACTGGCCCAGTCCTCCCAAGGCACGCCTACCCCGCGTGCCTGCCTCGGCGGCGGCCGCATCACACATCCCGGGGTGCGGCCGCCGCTTTCCCATTCGTTCAGGAGAAGCACGATGACTGTCCTTGAAAAGGGTCCGGCCCGGCGTCCGGCCTATGTCGACGGCAAGACCAAGCTGATGCTGATCGACGGTCGCTGGGTGCCGGCGGCGTCGGGCAAGACTTTCGAGAGCCGCAATCCGGCGACCGGCGAACTGCTGGCGAACGTCGCCGAAGGCGATCGCGAGGACATCAACCGCGCCGTCGCCGCCGCGCGCAGGGCCTTCACCGGCCCGTGGAGCAAGTGGAAGCCGGCCGAGCGGCAGGCCGTGCTGCTCAGGCTCGCGGAGCTGGTCGAGCAGAATATCGAGGAGCTGGCGGCGCTCGATACCTACGACATGGGCGCCCCGATCAGCCGCACGCGCAACAACCGCCAGCGCGCCGTCGGCATGCTGCGCTACTACGCCGGCATGGCAACGTCGCTCCACGGCGAGACCATCGACAATTCGCTGCCCGGCGAGATCTTCTCCTTCACGCTCAAGGAGCCGATCGGCGTGGTCGGCGCCATCATCCCGTGGAACGGCCCGCTCACGGCGACGATCTGGAAGATCGGCCCGGCGCTGGCGACAGGCTGCACCGTCGTGCTGAAGCCGGCCGAGGAAGCGCCGCTGACGCCGCTGCGGCTGGGTGAGCTCTGCCTTGAAGCGGGCGTGCCGCCGGGTGTCGTCAACGTCGTGCCTGGTTTTGGCGAGACCGCGGGTGCCGCGCTCTCCTCGCATCCCGACGTCGACAAGGTGGCCTTCACCGGCTCGCACCTGACGGGCCAGAAGATCGTCCAGGCCTCGGCTGGCAACCTCAAGCGGGTGTCGCTCGAGCTCGGCGGCAAGTCGCCCGACATCGTCTTCGCCGATGCCGACCTCGACGCTGCGGTGCCGGGCGCCAGCATGGCGGTGTTCGCCAACTCCGGGCAGATCTGCAGCGCCGGCACGCGGCTCTTCGTCGAGCAGAAGGTCTACGAGGAGTTCACGCACAAGGTGGCCGAGTTCGCCAAGACGCTGCACGTCGGCAACGGCGCCAATCCCGAGACCCAGGTCGGTCCGCTGGTCTCGCCCGAGCAGCTCGATCGCGTCACCACCTATCTCAGCATCGGTCGCCAGGAGGGTGCGCGCCGTCTCAGCGGCGGCGAGCAGCTGACCGACGGCGACTACAAGAAGGGCTACTTCGTGCCGCCGACGGTTTTCGCCGATGTGAAGGACGAGATGCGTATCGCCCAGGAGGAGATCTTCGGGCCGGTGATCTCGGCGATTCCCTTCACCGACATCGAGGAGGTGATCCAGCGCGGCAACTCCACGACCTTCGGGCTGGGCAGCGGCGTGTGGACCCGCGACGTCAGCAAGGCGCATAAGCTCGCGCGCGCCATCCGCGCCGGCTCGGTGTGGATCAACTGCTACCAGGCGATGGATCCGGCCGTGCCGTTCGGCGGTTACAAGATGAGCGGCTACGGCCGCGAGAGCGGCCTGCAGCACGTCGAGGAGTATCTCAACGTCAAGGCGGTCTGGATCAAGACCGCCTGACCTGGACGATCCTGACGTTGGCGATCAGGCGATCCAGTCCCTCGTGTGCTGCGCACGCGAGGGACGCGGGAACTTCGGAGCGTCCGCCGGCATCGGTCGCGGTGTGCCGACGCCCAGGAAGCCGATCAGGCGGCTCGGCGCCTCGAAGCCCAGGGCCTTGTTGACCTGCGGGTCGTAGCTGTTGGCACCCGTCACCCACATGCCGCCGTAGCCCAGGAGGTGGATGGCGTTCAGCATGTTCATGGCGGCGGCGCCCGCCGACAGGATCTGCTCGACCTCGGGGATCTTGCCTTCCTTCATCTCGACGCCGATGGCGATGATGAGCGGCGTGCGTCCCACCCACGCCCGGGCCTTTTCGGCCATTGCCGGACCGTTCGTGGCATCGCGCGCCAGTGCCGCCTCGGCGAGGCGGTCGGCCCAGGCTTGGCGCTGCTCGCCGCGGATCAGCACGAAACGCCAGGGCCTGAGGCGGCCGTGGTCGGGGGCACGCAAGCCCGCATCGAGGATCAGGTCGAGTTCGGCGCCATCCGGCGCCGGCTCCTGAAGCAGGTTCACGGACTGCCGCGACAGCAGCAATTCAACGGCGCGCAGGCGCTCATCGCGCAGGGCCGCGGGGGAGGCGATGGCATGATCCATCCCACGAATATCGTCACCGAACGCACGAAATGCAAGTGATAGGCATTATCAAAAGATGGAACTTCAGGGCCCGTGAATCGTTGGCGCCGCCATGGAATGGCTATGGAAAGTCGATTGGGCAGGCGTGTTCGAGCCGAAGCACGGGCTGCTCGAGCTCTTCCTGCGCGGCACCATCATGTACCTGGCGATCTTCGTGCTGCTGCGTGTCGTGGTTCGCCGGCATCTCGGCGGCATCGGCATGACGGACATCCTGGTCATCGTGTTGATCGCCGAGGTCACCGGCAACGGCATTTCCGAGAACTTCCAGTCGATCGGCGAGAGCCTGGTGCTGGTCCTTACGGTGCTGTTCTGGAGCACGCTGATCGAATGGGCGCAGTCGCGCTTTCCGGCGTTCGAGCGGCTGGTGCGCGACCGCAAGCTGAAGCTGATCGACAACGGCCGCATGCTGCGCCGGAACATGCGCGAGGAGTTCATCACCGTCGAGGAACTGATGGCGCAGCTGCGCGAGAATGGCCTCGAAGATTGCACGGACGTGAAGGCCGCCTACATGGAGGCCGACGGCTGTATCAGCATCATCCGCCGCGACGGCAAATGACCTTGCCCCCACCGGCCGCGAGACCGATCATCCGGGCCGAATTGAGCGGGCCCCGTCGGCCCCGGAGGAGTTCCATGAACGTTGCGACCCCGACGAAGCCGGCATCCGCCGAAAGCGCAGTGCCGCGCCTTACCGAGCTGGCCCGCTTCGCGGGCTGCGCTGCCAAGATCAGCCAGGCCGACCTGCACAAGGCGCTGGCGGGTCTGCCCGTCGCCGCCGATCCGCGAGTCCTGGTCGGTCACGACACGTCCGACGATGCCGCGATCATCAAGCTGCGCGACGACCTCGCCCTGGTCGAGACCGTCGATATCTTCCCGCCGATCGTCGACGACGCCTACGACTACGGCCGCATCGCCGCCACCAACGCGCTCAGCGACATCTACGCGATGGGCGGCACGCCGCTCAATGCGTTGAGCTTCGTCGCCTGGCCGGTCGATACGCTCGGCACCGCTCCACTGCGCGAGGTGCTCGACGGCGCCGCCGCGATCTGCAAGGAGGCCGGCATCGCCATTTCCGGCGGTCATTCGATCGTCGACGCGGAGCCCAAGTTCGGCCTGTTCGTCACCGGCACCATCGACCCGCGCAAGGTCGTCTCCAATGCCGGCGCCCGGCCGGGTGATGCGCTGGTGCTGACCAAGCCGATCGGCACCGGCGTGCTGACCACCGCGGTGAAGCGCAATGCCGCGCCGGAGAGCGTGCTCGCCGACGCGATCAGGTCGATGACGACGCTGAACCGGCACGCCGCCGAGGCGATGAATACCGCCGGCGCAACTGCTGCGACGGACATCACGGGTTTCGGCTTGCTGGGGCACCTCGGCAACATGCTCCGCGCGGCGTCGTCACAAGCGGGCACGCCGATCGGTGCCAAGCTTTCCTACAGTGCCGTCCCCGTGTTCGACCGCGTGACGGGCTTCCTGAAGGAGGGCCTCTGCCCCGGCGGCACCATGCGCAACCTCGAATACGCCGCGCCCAACGCCCGCTTCGCCGACGAACTTGCCGAGCCGCAGCGTCTGCTTCTCGCGGATGCGCAGACGTCGGGCGGTCTGCTGATCGCTGTGCCTCAGGAGAGACTTGCGGGCCTAGTCGCCGATCTCAAGAAGCGCGGCACGCTGGCTCAGGCCGTCATCGGCAAGATCGTCGGCGCGGACAAGCCCGGCGTGATCGAAGTGACCTCGTAGCAACGCCACACGACGGTACCTCTAAGGCTCTATAGCTACGCAGGCAGCCGCGTCGCCTGGCTGACGGCGAGCAGCCAGCCGTCGCGGCCGGTGACGTACACGGCGACCCAGCGGAAGTCGTAGGTCTTCTGTTCCTTCACGTTCAGGATCGGGCTCTTGCCGGTCACGACCACGGTCGGGCCGGCGAAGACGCGATAGCTGAGTTCGCTCGCCGGTGCGTTCTCGATCATGGGCTCGCCGGCCATCGCCGAGACGATGCGGGCATCCTTGTTGTCGAGCTTGCCCGAGCCATGGGTGTGCGAGAACGTGTCCGCGTAGATGGCGCGCAGGGCAGGGAAATCCTTGTCGGCGACCGCCTTGGCGACCTTCTCACGGAAGGTCTTGATCTCCTCGATGATGCTCTGCTGCTCGGCATTGTCAGGTTGGCGCGGCGGATGGGCGAGGGCAGGCCCGGCGACGAACAGCGGCGAAGCCGCGAGGAGCGAGCGTCTAAGCATTCTTCGAGCTTACGCCCGCCTCGGCGAAGGTCGCCATGCCGTTGTGGCAGGCCGCCGCTGCCTTCAGGAGCGGCACGGCCAAAGCCGCGGCGGAGGCCTCGCCAAGGCGCATGCCGAAGTCGAGCAGGGGGCGCTGGCCTATCGCCTCGAGCAGGCGCGCATGGCCCGGCTCGGCCGAGCGATGCGCCACCAGGCAATGGTCGAGCGCATGCCGATCGATTGCGTGCAGCACCGAAGCTGCTGCCGTGCAGGCATAGCCGTCGAGCAGCACCGGGATGCGGCCCATGCGGGCGGCCAGAACCGCGCCGGCGATGGCCGCGAACTCCTCGCCGCCGACCGCCGCGAGCAAGACGAGCGGATCGCGTTGCTCGATCAGCGCGCGATGATGCGCCAGCGCTTCGTCGATGACGGCGATCTTGTGCGCGAGCGCCTTGCCGTGCACACCCGTGCCCGGGCCGGCCCAGTCGACACCGGTGCCGCCGAACAGCGCGGCGCACAGCGTCGCCGCCGTCGTGGTGTTGGCGATGCCCATCTCACCCAGGCACAGCACGTCGATCCCGGGCTCGGCAGCCATCATGCCGTAAGCCATGGCGTTGGCCGTGCGCGCCTCGCTCATTGCGACGTCACGAGTGAAGTCGTTCGTAGGATGTTCGAGGTCGAGTTCGTAGATGCGCAGGTCGGCATCGATGCTGCCGGCGAGCTGGTTGATGGCTGCGCCGCCGCTCAGGAAATTCTTCACCATCTGGCCGGTGACTTCCGGCGGATAGGCCGACACGCCGCGCGCCGCCACGCCATGGCTGCCGGCGAACACCGCGATGCGCGGCCGCTCGACGCGCGGGCTGGCACGACCCTGCCAGGCGGCCAGCCATTCGGCGATCTCCTCCAGCCGGCCGAGCGAACCCGGCGGCTTGGTGAGCTCGGTCTGGCGCTGTACGACCTTGGTCTGCGCTTCCTGGTCGGGGCCGGGAAGGTCACGCACGATCCTGCGCATTTCTTCGAAAGTCGGAGCCGGGGCGTTCATAGCGGGCGCGGACCATCCTATATTTGCCCCATCATGACCAGTCCCACCGAGCCGCCGGTCGCCCGTCCATCCTCCTTCGATGAATGGCTGCAAGCCTTCAAGGAGCAGGCCACGTTCTTCACCGGCCTCAAGCTCGATGTCGGCGCGCCGCGCTGGCAGCTCGCCGACGTTCTGCCGGTCCTGCCCTTCATCGGCGCTGCCGTCGGGCTCGCCGCCGGGCTCGTGTTCGCCATCATGTGCGGCCTCGGCCCGGGCTGGCTCGCCGCCGTCGTCGCGGTCGGCGCTGCCATCCTGTTCACCCGCGCGCTGCATGAGGATGGCCTGGCCGACACCGCCGACGGGCTCGGCCCGCACGGCCTCGATACCGCGCGGCGTCTCGAGATCATGCGCGACAGCCGCAACGGTACCTTCGGCGTGCTGGCGCTTGCACTCTCCGTGCTGGTCAAGGTCGCCTGCCTCGCCTCGTTCAGCGGCGCCACCGGGCTGGTGGTGCTGATGGCGGCCCACGCGCTGTCGCGCGCGACCCTCGCCTATCCGCTGCTCGCCCATTCGCCGGTTCATGCCGACGGGTTGGGCTCTCAGGTCGGCAAGCCGACCGACAACGACGTCTGGCTCGCCATCGGCATCGGCGCCGTGCTGGCCTTCCTGCTGCTCCTGGGCAAGGGCTTCTTCGTTGCCCTTCTGGCGCCGCTCGCCGCGATGGCCGCCGCCTGGTTCGCCTCGCGCTGGATCGCCGAGCGCATCGGCGGCTACACCGGCGACACGCTGGGCGCCGTCCAGCAGGCGGCCGAGATTGCGTTCCTGGTGGTGGCGGCGCTGTTCATCAGCCGCTAAGAGCTGCGCTCAGGATGACAGCGGCAGAAGGAGTGCATGGCTCATGGCGACAGGCGCCAAGATTACCGGTCTGGTGACGCGTTGGTGGTGGGTACGGCATGCGCCGGTGCCCAATCCGGAGGCGCGCTGCTACGGCCAGACCGACAAGGACTGCGACGTCAGCAACCACGAGCTGTTCGTGCACCAGGCGAAGCTGCTGCCCAAGGGCGCGGTGTGGTACGCCTCCAACCTGCTGCGCGCCCGCAAGACGGCGGAGACGCTGCGCAGCCACGGTGCCGACATGAACGAGTTGCGCATCGATCCCGATCTCGCCGAGCAGCATTTCGGTGACTGGCAGGGTCTCACCTATGTCGAGATCGCCGAGAAGCACGCCAACAACCATCTGTTCTGGCTGGGACCGCCCGAATACCGCCCGCCGGGCGGCGAGAGCTTCGTCGACCTGCGCGACCGTGCGGTGCGCAGCATCGATCGCCTGACCGCCGAGCATCGCGGTCGCGATATCGTGGCGACGGCGCATGGCGGCACCATCCGCGCCGCGCTGGCACACGCCTTCGACCTGCACCCCGAGGCTGCCGTGCGCTTCGAGATCGACAATGTCTCGATCACCATGATCGAGCATTTCGAACAGGCCGATCCCGCGCATGCCTGGCGCGTCGCCTTCGTGAACTACATGCCGCGCGCGCTCGTCGTCGCCAAGGCAGCGGCGCTGGCATGAAGTCCGCCGCGGAACTCGCGGCCGAACAAGCTGCATACTGGAATGGCCCGGGCGGCCAAGGCTGGCTCGCCGCCTACCAACGCATCCAGCGAGCGATCGGCGAGATCGGCGAGATCGGATTGTCGGCGGCGGCGGCGCAAACCGGCGAGCATGCGATCGACATCGGCTGCGGCACCGGCGATACGACCGCAGCATTGGCGCGGGCCGTCGGCCTCACCGGCCATGTGCTGGGCGTCGACATCTCCGAGCCGCTGATCGCTGCCGCACGCACACATCGGCTGGACAACGCCAGCTTCGTCGTCGGCGACGCGGCGACGCATACGTTCCAGTCCGCCCACTACGATCTCGTCTTCTCGCGCTTCGGCGTCATGTTCTTCGCCGATCCGGTCGCGGCCTTCCGCAACATCCGTCGCGCGTTGAAGCCCCAGGGTCGCCTGGTCTTCATCGCCTGGCGCACGCCGCAGGAGAATCCCTGGGGCACGGTGCCGATGCGCGCGGCACAGCCGTTCCTGCCGCCGCAACCGCGTCCCGGTCCGGAGGATCCCGGCCAATTCGCGTTCGGCGATCGCGCGCGCGTCGAGCGCATCCTGGGCGATGCCGGCTTCAGAGCCTTGCGTTTCGAGCCGATCGACCGGCAGATCTGGATGGGCGACAGCGTCGCCGAAGTCGTGGCCGGCGCCGATCGTTTCGGTCCGCTGGCACGCGCCTTCGCTGGCGCCGAGCCGGCGGCCATCGAGAAGGCCAGGCAGGCGATCGCCGACGTGCTCGCGCCGCACCAGGGAGCCGACGGCGTGCGATTGCCGGGCGCGTGCTGGCTGGTCCGGGCGAATGCGAGTTGATGCCCGGGCAAAGGTCCGTGTGCTCGAAGAAGACCCAATGGAACACAGCTCCACTTTTCCGTTGCCGCCGGTGACGCTGGTCCTGGGCGGCGCCCGCTCGGGCAAGAGCACGCATGCCGAGAGGCTCGCGACCGGCAGCCTGTTCGGCGCCGTGCCGCAACCCGCGGTCTACATCGCCACGGCAGAGGCAGGCGATGTCGAGATGGCGACGCGCATCATGGCCCATCGCAACCGCCGCGGTGCCGCCTGGACCACCATCGAGGAGCCGTTGAAGCTTGCCGGGGCGCTGCACGCGGCCGCGGCGCACGGCCAGCCGGTGCTGGTCGATTGCCTGACGCTCTGGCTTTCCAACCTGATGCACGCCGAGGCCGACCTCGACGAAGCGGCCGACGAGTTGGTCACCGCGCTCGACGGTTACGGTTCGCCGGTCGTCTTCGTGAGCAACGAAGTAGGTCTCGGCCTGGTCCCCGAGACACCGCTGGGCCGCGCCTTCCGCGATGCCCAGGGCCGGCTCAACATGCGGATGGCCGACCGCGCCGACCGGGTGATCCTGATGGCTGCCGGCCTGCCGCTGCTCATGAAGGACCGCCCGGTCCGAACTTGAGTCCTTTCTGAGGCAAATGCCGCAGATCCCTGAAAATAGACATGAAATGTGCTACGGTCGCGGCCGTCGTGGCCAGGCAGGCGCCTCCCCGGTGTCGGCCACAGGACCAAAGGAGCATGAAAAATGAAGCTCGACCGCCGAACCGTGCTTGCTGGCACCGCGGCCGCGTTTGCCGCCCCCCTGATTGCCGCCGTGCCGGCGCGCGCCGATGCCAAGCGCCAGGCCCTGGTCGATTCCAGCCTTGAATCCGCGCGCAAGATTTTGACCGGCAAGGACTTTCCCGATGCCGCCAAGTACATCCAGGGCGCGCGTGGCGTGATGATCGTGCCCGAACTGGTGCAGGGTGGACTGATCTTCGGCCTGGCGGGTGGCCGCGGCACCCTGATGGCGAGGGGTGCGCCTGGCGACTGGAGCCCGCCCGCCTTCTACGCCATGGGCTCGGGCAGTGTCGGCCTGCAGATCGGCGCCAAGGTCTCCGAGGTCGTGTTCATCATCAAGACCGAGAAGGGCCTGCAGGCCATCCTCGACCACAAGTTCAAGTTCGGCGCCGAGGCAGGCGTCGCCCTGGCGGTGGTCGGCATCGGTGTCGAGGGCGCCTCGACGGCAGCGGGCGGCGCCGACATCATCGCCTTCGCAAGCTCGCAGGGCCTGTTTGCGGGCGCGTTGCTCGAGGGCTCGTACCTCGATCCCGACAACGACTGGAACGCGCTCTACTACGGCAATGGCGCCAACACGAAGTCGATCGTGCTGGACCGCCGTTACACCAATCCCGGCGCCGAGCCGATCCGCCAGTTCATGGCGAAGTGGTAAGGGCTCGCCTGATCCTCAGTCGATCACGTCCGCGCTGACATCGAGCGGCGCGGCGACGACGTCGCCCGCAACCGGCACGACCTTGACGGTTGCACTGGTGACGCGGACCGGCGCAGCGACGACGCCGCAGGCGGCAAGCGTCGCAGCAGCGGCCAAAATCAGGAATGCCTGGAAACAGCGCTTCACGATGCCCATCCTTCAGCATGACAACGCCGGCATGGCCCGAGCGTTGCCAACATACCTTCTCTAGGCCTTGCCGAAGATAGTGCAGGCATTCGGCATGATGTCGCGTTTCAGCTCGCTCCACTCGACCGGCGCCGCGACCGGGAAGCCCGGAAGCGCGCGCGGCGAGAACGCGGCGATCGCCACGGCGCCGGCCTTGTTGTATCGGCAGTCGATGTTGGCCTTGGCCAGCCGGCTCGCGAGCTGCTCGCTGTAGCGCAGCGCTTCGTGCGCCTCGAGGTCCGGCTCGATCGGCACCATGACGTGCAGTTCGCGCCCGCCCGTGAGCTTTGGCCAGCTCTCCAGACCTTCCGTCTTCAGGAGCGTGCGCAGGCGCAAGGCGGTGTCGGCGACGTCGACGCTGAACACCAGCATGTCCGGCCGCTGCGGGTCGTCGATCGTCACATTGGCGGCGTGCAGTTCGACGGCGCCCATGTCGATCAACCCCAGAAGGCCGTCGACGCTGTCGATCCAGTAGCGATCGTCGCCTGCCTTGCGCACCGCCTTGGGCAGCTTGCCCGGCTTGCTGCCCACCAGCTCGAGCGGTCGTCGTGCGAGATGGACCAGCGCCTGCTTGGCCACCCGCTTCCAATAAGCGACGAGCTCGCTCTTCGTCGGCACGATCGCCGTCGCGCCGGGCAACGTCTGCTTCAGCGAGGCCATGCCCTGCCACGGATCGTCGTCGAGAAACGCCAGCCGCTTGGGCAGATTGAGCACCGTGAAATGATTCGAGCGCATGTTCTCGCCGAGCTCGTCCCACGCCAGCGGCACCGAAACCGGCGCTCCTTCGCGGGCGCGCGTCGAGTAGGCGCCGATGGCTGTGGCGCCCATGCCGTTGCGCAGATAGTCGACGAAGATGCGTCCGCGCCGGCCGCTCTTGGCCATGTTGTCCGTGTAGAGGTCGGGCCGGTCGGCCGCCATCGCCGAGGCGATCGACTGGGCGAACGCCTTCACCGTGTCCCAGTCGGCCTGCGGCGTCAGCGGAAAGACCACATGCAGGCCCTTGCCGCCGGTGGTCTTCACGAAGCTTTCCAGCTTCAGCGCTGCCAGTCGCCGCCGCACGTCGTGCGCAGCGTCGATCACGCGCTGCCACGGCACGTTGTCTCCCGGATCGAGATCGATGGTGACGCGGTCGGGCAGGTCCGGTTGCTCGGACTTGGCGCCCCAGGGATGGATCTCGAGCACGCTTGCCTGGACGAGCTCGAGCAGACCTGAAAGATCGTCGATCACCAGCATCGGCTGCTCGTCGTTGGGCACCGGCGCCCGGCGTACGCTGTCGCCGAGCCCGGCCCAGGCGTGCTTCTGAAAGAAGCCCTTTTCGGTGACGCCTTCGGGATGCCGCACGAGGCTGAGCGGTCGTCCGACGAGGTGCGGCAGGACCCAGTCGGCGATCTCACCGTAGAACTCCGCCAGGCCCTGCTTGGTGATGCCCTGGTCGGGCCACAGCAAGCGGCCGGGATTGGTGAGCCGCACCGCCAGCTCCGCCGCTTGCCTTCCGGATCGCCGGCTTGGCACCGGCTCGCGAGCCCGTACGGCAGCCGGCGGACTGGACGACTCGGCGAGCTCGCGGAACACTGCGTGCCTTATCAGCCCGCCGCCGGTGCGGCCGCGATACTCGATCTCGGCCGACAGCACCGGCTCGACCCAGCGCACACCCTTGGGCGGCGCGGTCTCGTCCTTCAAAGGCGGCTTGGTCGTGCGCAGCGGATCGAGACGCTGCCACAGCTCGCGCGCGCTCGCTGCCGTGAAACCCGAGCCGCAATGGCCGACCGGCACCAGCCGGCTGCCGGCATACTCGCCCAGCACCAGTGCGCCGACCGACTTCGGGTCCACCGTCGAAGGCACGTATCCCGCGATCACGAAGGGACCGCTCTGGCTCGACTTCACTTTCAGCCACGTCTTCACCCGGCCCGAGCGATAGGGCGCCGTCGCCTGCTTTGAAATGATGCCTTCGAGCCCGAGGCGACTCGCATGCCTGAACACCGCGTCGCCGTCGCCGGCGATGTGGTCGCTGTAGCGAACGCGATCCGAGCCGGTCTCGCCCAGCAGCGTTGCCAGCGCCTGCTTGCGCGCCGCGAGCGGCGTGTCGCGCAGGTCGTAGCCGTCGAGATAGAGCAGGTCGAAGCCGTAGAACAGCATGTCGCCGCTGCCGTTCTTCAGCGCGTCGACCAGCATCGGAAAGCTCGTCACGCCGTTCGCCGTCTGCACCACCACTTCGCCGTCGATGATCGCGAGCTTCACGGCCACGGCGGCGAGTGCGTGGGCGACGACGGGAAAGCGCTCGGTCCAGTCGAGGCCCTGCCGGCTGAAAAGCTTCACCCGGCCGTTCTCGAGATGGGCCTGCAGGCGATAGCCGTCGTGCTTGATCTCGTGCAGCCAGTCCTTGCCCGACGGTGCGGTCTCGGTCGCCGTCGCCAGGCTGGGCTCGATGTAGCCCGGCATCGGCGTCGCCCTGGCCTTGACGATCGCCGCGGCGTCGACGGCGGATTTGCGCCGGCGCTTCTTCTTCGCTTCCGTGATCTCGCCCTGGCCCGACGCCCACATCCGATCCTTGTCGCGGGCGATCGCCTCGATGCTGCGGCCGCTCGCGGCCGAGTTGGGTTTCTCCTTGGTGATGTCCGGTGCATCGGCCGGCCGCGCTGCGTCGTCGTCGGACTTGAACAGCAGCCAATTCTCGTTCTTCTCGCGCGGCTTGGGCTTCATGCGCACGAGATGCCACTGGCCTGCGAGCTTCTTGCCGGCGAGATGGAACTTGAGATGGCCTTTCCTGTAGCCGAAATCGGGATCGAAGTCGGGCGTCCACGTGCCCTGGTCCCAGATCATCACCGTGCCGCTGCCATACTGGCCTTCAGGGATCACGCCTTCGAAGCCGCCATAGTCGAGCGGATGATCCTCGGTCGCGACGGCCAGCCGCTTCTTGCCGGCGATCAGGCTCGGCCCTTCCGGCACCGCCCAGCTCTTCAGCACACCGTCAAGCTCGAGCCGGAAGTCATAGTGCAGCCGCCGCGCTGCATGCTTCTGGATGACATAGCTGTTGCCCGCCTTGGCCGCGCGCCGTCCCGGCGGCTCCGGCGTCTTGGAGAAGTCGCGCTTGGCGTTGTAGGCATCCAGTGACTTGGCCACGGCGCCAGCCTAGCACATGACCTTGCCCGTCATTCCGCTCGGAGCCGAGCGCAGCGCCGCCCCAACCGTCATCCCGACCGGAGCCGAGCGGAGCGAGGCGAAGTGGAGGGACCTGTTCTGTTGATGCGTCGACATGAAGAGGTCCCTCGGCTACGCCGCCCTTTGGGCGGCTTCGCTCGGGATGACGCGATATGCGATATCATGGAAACAAACGAAGAAGGACCATCCCATGTGCCGCAACATCAAGAACCTCTACAACTTCAAGCCGCCCGCCACGGACGAGGAAATCCACGCTTCGTCGGTGCAATTCGTGCGCAAGCTCTCTGGCTTCAACCGGCCCTCGAAGGCCAATGAGGAGGCCTTCGACCGCGCGGTCGCCGAAGTGGCGCACGCCGCGCGCCATCTGATCGAGTCGCTGGTGACGACGGCGCCGCCACGCGATCGCGAGGTCGAAGCCGAGAAGGCGCGCGCCCGCTCGGCGCTGCGCTTCGCTCGTCCCTAGTCGAGCATCGCCTTGAACGCCGCTGTGGCGCGCCGGCGCGCGGCGTCTGCCGCCGGCGAGGCGGCGCCCATGCCGAAATAGCCGTGCACCATGCCGGCCTCGCGGAAATAGGCGACCTCGACCCCGGCCTTCTTCAGGGCGTCGGCATAGGCCTCGCCTTCGTCGCGCAGCGGATCGAACTCGGCGGTTGTGACGACGGCACGCGGCAGTCCCGAGAGATCGCGGCTGCGCAGGGGCGAGGCGCGCGGATCCTCGCTGTCCTTGAGTTTCGGCAGGTAGTGGCCCGCGAAGAAACGCATGGTGTCGCCGGTCAGGAAGTAGCCCTTGGCGTTCTCCTGGCGCGACGGGAATCTCGCGTTCTCCGCGGCCGAGCCGTAGTTGCCGGCAAGGTCGACGGCCGGATAGATCAGGAGCTGAGCGGCAAGCGGCGGGCCGCCGTTGCGGCTGGCCAGCGCGACCGCGGCTGCGAGGTTGCCGCCGGCGCTGTCGCCGGCGACCGCTAGCCGCGCCGCATCGCCGCCGAGCTTGCCGATGTTCGCCGCCGCCCAGCGCGTCGCCGCCAGGCAATCGTCAAAGGACGCGGGAAACGGCGCCTCGGGCGGCCGGCGGTAGTCGATGCTGACGACCACCGCCTCGGCCTCGATCGCCAGCGTCCTGGCCTGGCGCTCGTGCGTGAGCAGATCGCCCGCGACCCAACCGCCGCCATGGAAATAGACGATGGTCGGTGCCCTCGTCCGCGCGGTCGCGAAGAGCCGCGCAGCGATCGGGCCGGCGGCGCCGTCGACCCTGATATCCTCGGCCTTCGCCAGCTCGGGCAGCGGCACGTCCTTGCGCGACTCGGCCAGTGCCACCAGCTCGGCGCGAGCCCGCTCGGGCGTCAGCGTCGCCGCGTCGCGCAGCGGCAGCAGGGGCAGTATCTTCTCCAGGTCGGGATCGACTCGCGGTGCCATGGGCATCTCCTTTTCCGGCGACTATACTGACGGCGGTTGCCGCATCACAGGAGGTCGACGTGCCGGTGGTGAAGAATGCGGAGGCGCGGGAAATCCCGTGGCGCCCGGGCTATCGCAATTTCGTTCTGGCTGGCGAGGCGGAGGGTGTCTCGGTGAGCTCGAGCATGGGCGTCCTCGAGCAGGGCGCCGGCGCACCGTTGCATTTCCACGAGGAAGTCGACGAGGTGATCGTCGTCCTCGACGGAACGCTCGATCTCCGGATCGGCGACGAACGCTTCCTGGTCGGCAAGGACCAGACGATCTCGATTCCTGCCCGCACGCCGCACGCCTTTACCGTGGTCAGTCCGGAGGGCGCCCGCTTCATCGCCTTCCTGCCGCGACAGGGCGCGCACCTCGCGACCCGATACATCGAGGGCGGCCCGCCGGCCGGCGCCGCGCTGAAATAGTGGCCCGATCGACAGCGACTTGAACGACCCGTGGAGAGGACAATGACCGACCGACGCAACACCGATCCCCGGGAATGGGAGCTGCGTTGCGACCTTGCCGCGGCCTACCGCCTGTTCGCTCATTTCGGCATGGACGACCTGATCTTCACGCACCTGTCGGTGCGCCTGCCCGGCGAGGACCATCGCTTCCTGCTCAACCCCTTCGGCCATCTGTTCGACGAGATCACCGCGTCGAGCCTGATCGCCGTCGATCCCGAAGGCCACGCCATCGAGCCGCTCGACGAGGCGCGGATCAACAATGCCGGCTTCACGATCCATTCGGCAGTCCACATGGCGCGCGACGACGCACAGTGCGTCATGCATAGCCATACCACCGCGGGCATGGCGGTGGCGGCGCAGGAGCAGGGTCTGCTGCCCTTGAACCAGATGTCGATGCAGTTCTTCGGCCGCACCAGCTACCACGACTATGAAGGCATCGCGCTCGATCTCGACGAGCGCGAGCGGCTGGTGAGCGATCTCGGCGACAACAACGCCATGATCCTGCGTCATCACGGCCTGCTGACCACCGGCCGCACCGTCGGCGATGCCTTCTACGAAATGTACTATCTCGAGCAGGCCTGCCGCCTGCAGGTCGCCGCCACGCAGGGCGGCCAGAAGATCGTGGTGCCGTCGGCCTCGGTGGCCGAGCACACCGCCCAGCAGTTCGACAGCTTCGAGAGCAAAGGCCAGCGCCCCTGGGCCGCCCTCAAGCGCCGCCTCGACCGCGAAAGTCCCGACTACGCGACCTGATCGCGGCCGGCTCTTACGAAAATCGAGTCAGTTGAAGCTGCGCAGTCGTTGCAGGGCGTCCTGCGCCAGCGCCTCGACGAGATCGGCGGCCGTCCTGTGCCGGACCATTCCGGCCGACTGGCCGGCGAACAGCGCCGTCATCTCGCGGTCGCCCGAAGCGCCGAGCGGCCTGGTGAGGCTGAGCTGCTTGGGGATCGGCAACGGCTTCAGGCCCGAGCTCAGGAGATCGTCCACCAGCTTGTTGCGGATGTAGCGAGCGGGCCTGCCGCTGATGACGTCGGTGACGACGGTGCAGGACTCGTTGGCTTGCGCGAGGGCCTCGCGATGGGCCGGCTGGACGTTGGCTTCCTCGCACATCAGGAATGCCGTGCCCATCTGCACCGCGCTGGCGCCCAGCATGAAGGCGGCGGCGGCAGTGCGGCCGTCGGACACGCCGCCCGCTGCGATGACGGGCACGCTCACCGCGTCGACGATCTGCGGCAGCAGGGCGAACAGGCCGGCCTGCATCGACATTGCGACGTCGGTGAAGGTCGCGCGATGACCGCCGGCCTCGGTGCCCTGCGCAATGACGGCGTCGACGCCTTCCGCCTCCAGCCGCCTCGCCTCCGCGGCGGTCGTGGCGCTCGACTGGATGAAGATGCCGGCGTCCTTGACCGCGCGCACGACCTCGGTCCGCGGCAAGCCGAAATGGAAGCTCACCACCTCGGGCTTCTTTTCCAGCAGCATGGCGAGATGCTCGTCCGACACGTCGCTTGCAACGCCCTGAGGCGCCGGCACACGTCCCAAGTTCTTGGCGTCGTAGTGCGGCTGCAGATGGCGCTGCATCGCCGCCACCGCGTCCTGCGTCGTGACGGGCTCCGGCCAGATCGGAAAATTGACGTTCAGGCCGCCGCCGCTCAGCTGCCGGAAACCGGCGATGCGCCGCCCGGCATCCTCGGCCGACAGGCCCCACATGCCGAGCCCGCCCAGCCCGCCGGCGTTGCTCACGGCCGCGGCGAGCGCCGGCGTCGTCATGGTGCCCATGGGCGCCTGGACGATCGGCCACTTCAGGTTGAGGCGTTCAGTCAGTCGATTGGCCGGCCACATCGTACGTTTCCTTCGATCGGGTGAAGGGATCGCCGAGGTTAGCGCACTATGCTCTGCCCGTCAGTCCGATCGACATTTTGGCTGCGCTACCCGGTCCGTGCCTTGTCTTGCTGGATCTTCATGCGGCAGAGCGCGATCGCCTTCTGTGCGGCAGCGGCGTGCTTGCCCGTCGGCTCGACCTCGAGGAAGCGCTGCCACGCCGCCAGCGCCTCGTCGCAACGCTCGACCCTGGTGAGCAGCAGCGCCAGGTTGAAGTGCGCATCGCCCCAGTCGGGCTGTGCCTTCACCGCGCGCCGGTACTCGGCGATGGCGAGGTCGGTCTGCTCCTCGTCCTCGGCCGCGAGCGCGAGGTTGTACCAGGCCTCGGCGAAGGCGGGATCGCGCGCCACCGCGATCTGCCATGCCACCTTGGCCTCGGCGCCGCGGCCCTGCGCCTGGAAGACGTGGCCGAGGTTGAAGGGCAGCACGGGATCGGCGGTGTCGGCGCGCATCGCCGTGGTGTAGAGGCTCTCGGCCGTGGCGTGGTCGCCCGCGGCCGCGGCCTCCTCCGCTTCGTTCAGAAGATCGTCGATGCTGCGCGGCTTGTGCTGGTCTTGTCTGCCGAACATCGTGAGCTGGCCCGACAGCTCGGCGAGCTGGCCGCCGACCTCGCGCAGCAGTTCTCCCGTGGGCCCTTCCGTCAATCGCGCCTCGGCGAGCGTGCCGCCGCGCCGTCGTAGCGCGATCGACGCTTGCAGCACGTCGCCGATCGACACGCCGCGCTTCAGGAGGCGCGCCGCCTCGCGTGCCGCCACGAGGTCGCTCCAGGCAAAGCGCTCGTCGACCGGCTCAAGCACGTCGAACAGCACAAGGCATGACACGAGGTTGGGCGAAAGCCCGGCCAGCCGTTCGATCTCGGAGCGACCCATGCTGCGATCGACCGCAGCGGGCGGCGCCAGCAGGCCGAGCTCGCGTCTCAGCACGTTCTCGCTGATCAGCGCCGCCGTCGGCGGCAGGCCGTTCGGCAGGGCGACACGGCCGTCGTCGAGCGCGCGCTCCACCGCCGAATGGCCGAAGGCGATCAGGCTGACGTTGCGGCCCGGCCGCGTCGCGATCTTGCCCTCGCGCAGGCGCACCAGCGTGTCGAGGCGGTGCCGCGTCAGTCCGTGGATGCGGCCGACGAGGAAGACTGTCTCACCGGCGAGAGGCACGGGCTCCGCCCGCTACCCGCGCGCCGCCTTGCGCGCCGCGGGTTTCTTCGCAACCGGCTTGCGCGCCGCCTCCTTGGCGGCCGGCGCCCCGGCCGCTTCCGCGTCGCCGGCCTTGCTCGGCTTGCTGGGCGCGCGCGGCCGGCGCACGGCGCCTTCGCCGCCCGCCGCCTCGAGGCTCTTCTTCAATGCGTCCATGATGTTGACGACGTTGGCCGGCTGCGACGGCTCGGGCACGCTGAACGTCTGGCCCTGCTGCTTGGCGCGCAGCATGGCGACGACGGCCTCCTCGTAGCGGTCGGCGAAGCTGTCGGGCTCGAAGTGGCCCGACATGCGGTTGATGATCTCCTGGGCGATGTCGAGCATCTCGCCGGGCAGCTTGACGTCGCTGATCTCGTCGAAGACCTCGCCGCCCTGGCGCACCTCGTAGGGATAGCGCAGCGTTGTCGCCAGCATGCCTTTGTCGCGCGGCTGCAGCATCAGCATGCGCTCGCGGCGCGCCAGCACGATGCGGCCGATACCGACCATCTTCTTGCGCGTCATCGCCTCGCGGATCACCGCGAACGCTTCCTCGGCGACCTTGTCGTCGGGCGCGAGGTAGTAGGGGCTGTCGAGATAGATCTCGTCGATCTCGGCGGCTGGCACGAAGGTCTCGATTTCGATCGTCCGGGTGCTCTCGATCTTGAGCGCCTCGATCTCGGTATCCTCGACCATCACGTACTGGCCCTTGGCGACCTGGTAGCCCTTGACACGATCGGCCGTGTCGACCGGCTCGCCCGACACGCTGTCGACCATGTTCTGCTTCAGCCGGTTGCCGGTCTTGCGGTTCAGCGTGTTGAACGACACCCGCTCCGACGACGACGAGGCGTTGTAGAGCGCGACGGCGCACGAGACCAACGACAGCTTCAGGTAGCCCTTCCACGAGGAACGCGGCATCGAAAGACTCCGGGATGCGAGGGTGACCAGGATTCTACCTAAGCTGCCGTGTCAGGTCTAATTCGAGACAATTGATACAATCTGTATGGCCGGCCATGGCAGGCGGCACAGGATGCGCCAGGTCGGACCGAACTCGCTCGAATGAACAAAAAGACAACCTGGCGCCGCTGAGCTCGATTAATGCAGCGACAGATGCACCACCTAGGTTGCAAACGTAGTACGCTCGGTTGCAAGCGCAGTTGCACGACTTCAACCATCGAGACGCAGCCGCTGTACACGAGGAAGAGGTGCCAGTGACCGAACGTGCGCCATCACGGTTCATCGACGCAGCCAGGAGCCTTGCACCTCAGATCAAAGCCCTGGCCGGCGAGATCGAGCAATCACGTCGCATCCCACTGCCACTGGTCGAGAACATGGCAAAGGCCGGCCTGTTCCGCTTGTGGGTTCCACGATCGGTGGGCGGCGAAGAAGCCGACCCGATGACTCTCGTTCGCGTAGTCGAGGAAATCTCGCGCGCAGATGGAGCCGTCGGATGGTGCATGGCGCTCGGTGGCGAGTATGGTGTTTTTGGTGGGTATCTTTCGTCGGACGCTGCGCGTGAGATCTATGGCAGCGACCCAAACGTGAGAACGGCCGGCGCGCTTCGCCCTTCCGGCAATGCAATAGCCGTCGACGGCGGATACCGGGTGACCGGGCGATGGCAATTGGGGAGCGGTTGTCAGCACTCGCAGTGGCTCGTCGGTGGTTGCCGGATCATGGACGGCAACGAACCGCGTCTGAGATCGGATGGCACCCCGATTGGCCGCATCCTGTTCTTCCCGGCCAGCGAGTGCGAGATCATCGACACATGGCACAGCATCGGGCTGCGAGGCACCGGCAGTCATGATTATGCCGTCGCCGATGTCTTTGTCCCGGCCAACCGTTCATTGTCGTTTCGAGAACCGCCTGTGGAATCGGGACCACTTTACGCAATCCCGACAATCGCCCTGTTCGGTACGGCGCTGTCAGCCGTTTCTCTTGGAATTGCTCGTCACGCCATCGACATTATGCTGGAGCTTGCGCAGACCAAGATCACGAGACGTGGGCGAGGAGGTGTCCTGATCGAGGACGCGACCATGCAGTCCAATGTAGGGCAAGCCGAAGCGCTTCTACGTTCAGGTCGTGCTTTCCTCTACGAGGCATTGGACGATGCATGGCGGGTCGTCACGTCGGGACAGCCCCTCAGCACCGGACAGCGCGCAGCACTATGGCTGGCGTCAACTCATGCGGCGACCGCAGCCAAGCAGGCCACGGACCTGGTGTTCACCGCAGGAAGCTCGGCTTCTCCCTTTGCGAGTTTCGGCGTCGAACGATGCGTGCGCGACATCCATGCTGCGGCCCAGCACATATGCGTGACACCTGGAAACTACCAGATGGCCGGGCAGGCGTTTCTGGGCATGGACATGCGAGCGACCGTGTTGCTGGTTTCTGACGACCGCACTTCTCCATAGTGATCCTGAGAAACGCGCCAGCATCCGCGCTCTATTCGTGAGAACGAGATGCGTCCGGGCCCCGCCATCGGATAGATAGCGTGCGCTCAAGAGCGCCATCGCCGAGATCGTCCTTGCTCTCCGCTGTTCCAGATCGTTGAATCGTCAGAGTTGGGGGCATTGGGCATGACACAAGATTCAGCCGACATATTGATCATCGGCGCCGGCGCCTCCGGCGCTGCGGTGGCCTGGCGGTTGTCGGACGCCGGTCTTCGCATCGTCTGTCTCGAGCAGGGCCGCTGGCACAAGCCCGGCGAGTATTCGACGACCTTTCCCGACTGGGAGTTCCGCGGCGCCACCAGCTTCAGCTTCAATCCCAACGTCCGCGCGCTGCCGGAGGACTATCCGGTCGACGACAGCGCGTCGGACGTCACTCCCCTGATGTTCAACGCAGTGGGCGGCAGCACCGTTCACTGGACCGCGCATGCGCCGCGCTTCCACCCCTCCGACTTCCGCGTCCGCAGCCAGGACGGCGTCGCCGACGACTGGCCGCTGTCGTACTTCGATCTGGAGAAGTACTACGATCTCAACGACCAGTGGATGGGCTGCTCCGGCACCGCCGGCGATCCCGCCAACCCGCCGCGCGCGACACGGCCCATGCCGTCGCTGCCGCTCGGGCCGGACGGCGAACGCCTGGCGCGCGGCTTCGACAGCCTCGGCTGGCACTGGTGGCCGTCGGACTCCTATATCAATTCGGTGTCCTATCGCGGCCGGGCGGCCTGCAACAATTGCGGCCCCAACGGTCTCGGCTGCACCGTCCAGGCCAAGGCGTCGACCGACGTGACCTACTGGCCGACGGCGATCGCCAACGGCGTCGAGCTGCGCACTGGCGCGCGGGTGTTCGAGATCACCACCGACTCGACGACCGGACGAGCGACCGGCGCGCGCTACTTCGATGCCGACGGCAACGTCCAGTTCCAGCCGGCGCGTATGGTCGTGCTTGCAGCCAACGGCATCGGCACGCCGCGCTTGATGCTGCTGTCGAAGAGCGCACGTCATCCGAACGGGCTTGCTAATTCGAGCGGGTTGGTCGGCCGCAATCTGATGTTCCACCCGTGCGCCGCGATCACCGGCTTCTTCGCCGACGGCCTCGACCCGACCTACATCGGCCCGCTCGGCAACATCCTGCTGTCGCAGGAATTCTACGAGACCGACAGCGCGCGCGGCTTCGTGCGCGGCTACACCTTCCAGATGAACCGCAGCACCGGCCCGGCGCGGACGGCGATGGGGTTCGCCATGGCCCCGGTCGCCTGGGGCGAGCGTCATCATGCCGACTTCGCCATGCGCTTCGGCAATTCGACCACCGTGGTCGCGCTCGGCGAGGACCTGCCCGAGGAGCACAATCGCGTCGAGCTTCATGCCACGCTGACCGACTCCAACGGCATTGCCGCGCCGAAAGTGTCGTATCGCCTGTCCGAGAACTCGGCCCGCATGATGGCGCATGCCTGCCTGCAGGCCGAGAAGGTGCTGAACGCGGCCGGCGCCCATACGGTGAAGGCGACCCCGCAGCTGCGTCCCTCGGGCTGGCATCTCATGGGCACCGCGCGCATGGGCGACGATCCGCGGCGCTCCGTCGTCGACCACAGCGGCCGGGCGCACGACGTCGACAATCTGTACGTCGTCGACGGCAGCGTGTTCGTGACCGGGGCCTCGGTCAATCCGACCCCCACGCTGCAGGCGATCGCCCTTCGCTGCGCCGATCATATTCGCCAGGTACGAAATCCATGACCAACGCATCCACGACTGCATCGGCTGAGCCCTTGAGTGTTGCGCAAATGACGATCCTGCGTGGTGTGATGGACCGCCTGGTCCCGCCGATCGACGAGCTGCCCGGGGCGGGCGCGATGGACCTGGCGCCGGAGGTCGACGCGCTCGCGCGCCGGCACCCGCCCTACCATCGCGCCCTGACGGGCTTCATCGAAAACCTTGCGCCGAAATGGTCTGCCAGCCTGCCGCCGCCGCAACAGGACGGGCTGCTCCGCGAGCTGGAGGCCGCGGATGCCATCGCGTTCAATGCCGTCCTGGAACTGGTCTATCTCGCCTATTACAGCGACGCGCGCGTGCACGGGAGGGTGGGCTGGCGCAGCGGACCGCTGCAGCCGCAAGGCTTCCCGCTGGCGCCGTTCAATCCCGAAATTCTTCGGGCCACTCGCCAGCGCAAGCCGTTCTGGAGGCAAACCTGATCGGGCCCTGCGATCACATGACGAGGATTTTCGGGGCCGTGCCGACGCTGGAAGCAAGCGAAATCTCGGCTGGGTAATTGGCGCGTTCCGTGCCATTCACGTGGGCATGACGTCGCTTGCAGCCGATCCTGGAGTCGTGAAGATCGATGGCCGCCGCCAGCGAAGCCAACGTACCAGGCTGTCCATCATCACGGCCTATCTGGAACTGCTTCGCCGGTCCGGCGTGATGCCGACGGCCGCGCAGATCGCGGCGGAGGCCGGATGCTCGTCGCGCTCCATCTTCGAGCGCTTCACCGATCTCGATGCGCTCAGCCTGGCAACGGCGGATTATGCAATCGCCCAGGGTCAGGCAGAGGCGGTGGCGCGCGATATCGACGGGGATCGCGCGGCGCGGATCCGGTCGCACGTGGAGACCCGCGCGCTCGCCTGCGAAAAATGGCTGCCCCTGTGGCGCGTCATCACGCGACAGGAGCAGATTGCCGACCTGAAGATGCGCGTCGTCCTGGTGCGCCTCGCCAATGTCGAGCGGATGAAGCTCATGTATGCGCCCGAGTTTGCCACCCTGCCCGAGGCACCGCGCGATCAGTTGCTCATTGCGTTGGCCGCGTTGACCAGCTTCGAGAGCTGGGACCAGATGCGCAACTGCCACGGCCAGTCGCCAGACGCCGCGCAAGCCGTATGGCGATCGGCCATCGACCGGATGCTGCCGTTGGCGGAGTGAGCTAACTCATTCCCGTCATCCCGAGCGGAGC
>CADECW010000029.1:42246-58899 GCA_902825855.1 uncultured Rhodospirillales bacterium
CGGATGCTGCCGTTGGCGGAGTGAGCTAACTCATTCCCGTCATCCCGAGCGGAGCCGCCTGAAGGGGCGGCGTAGTCGAGGGACCTCTTCTTGTCGATGTATCAGCAGAAAAGGTCCCTCCACTCCGCGCTTCGCGCTCCGGTCGGGATGACGGGAAATTCAGCGTCATCCCGAGCGGAGCGGCCCGGAGGGCCGCGTAGTCGAGGGACCTAGTCTTGTCGATGTATTAGCAGAAAAGGTCCCTCCACTCCGCGCTTCGCGCTCCGGTCGGGATGACGAGGACATGCCGGTTGCCGCGCCACATCGCCGACGCCATAGTTTGCGGCAAGCAGCTGTCGAACTGCCACGGGAGATGCAGGAGATGGTCGGCGAGGAGGCGCCGCGCTACATCGGACGCTCGATGCCGCGGCGCGAGGATCATCGCCTGCTGACGGGTCGCGGGCAGTTCGTTGCCGATCTCGTCCTGCCCGGCATGCTGCACGCCGTCTTCGTCAGGAGTCAGCACGCGCACGGCCGCATCCGCTCGATCGATGTCGGCGAGGCGGCGGCGATGCCGGGTGTCGTGCGGGTCCTCACGGGCGAGGAGCTGCTGCGGCTCGCGCCGCCTGTTGCCGGCGGGCAGCTGTCCCTGCCGGCCAAGTGGCGGACCCATGTGCGGCATGCCATCCACAATCCGCAACAGCCGATGCTGGCCGTCGGCAAGGTTCGGCATGTCGGCGAAGCGGTCGTGGTGGTCGTGGCCGAGAGTCGCGATCAGGCGCTGGATGCCGCCGAGCTGGTCGCGATCGACATCGAGCCGCTGGCCGCCATCGTCGATGTGGAAGCCGCGCTGGCGCCGGGAACCGCGGTCCTCCACGAGGAATACGCGACCAACCTGATCGGCGAGTTCGCCGTCGAGAAAGGCGACGTCGCGGCGGCCCTCGACGCGGCGCCCCACAAGCTTCGCCGTCGCTTCTATACGCATCGCTATGCCGGCATTCCCATCGAGTGCCGTGGCGTGGTCGGTGCCCATGACCCGCGAACCGATTCCGTCACGATCTGGTCGGCGACACAGGTGGTGCACTCCGTGCGCCGCGCCGCCGCGTCCTTCCTGCAGTTGCCCGAGGCGCGGGTCCGCTGCTTGGCCCTCGACGTCGGCGGCGGCTTCGGCACCAAGGGACACGTCTACCCCGAGGACCTGCTGGTCCCCTTCGTGGCCCGCCTGGTCGGTCGCCCGGTGCGCTGGATCGAGGAGAGGCAGGAGCATCTCCTGTGCTCCTGCCATTCCCGCGATCAGCTGCACGAGGTCGAGGTCGGCTTCGACTCCGAAGGCCATGTCCTGGCTTTTCGCGACGCGTTCCTGGTTGATTGCGGGGCGTGGAATCCGGTCGGCGTGGCGATCGCCTACAACACCGCCGTCCATTTGCTCGGTCCCTACAAGATCGCGCACTTCGCCGCGACCGCACGAATCGTGGCGACCAACAAGGTGCCCAACGCGCCCTATCGTGGCGCCGGTCGACCGGAGGCTGCCTTCGCCATGGAGCGATCGATGGACCTGATCGCGCAGACGCTGGGCCTCGAACCGACAGAGGTCAGGCGACGCAACATGATCCACCCGAAGGAACTGCCCTACGCGATGGGCCTGCCTTATCGCGACGGCGAGCCGATCGTGTACGACAGCGGCGACTTCCCCGGCGCGATGGACAAGGCGCTGCAGGCGATCGGCGGCCTGTCGGCGTTCCGCCAGCGCCAGCGCGCGGCGCGACGGCTCGGCCGCTGTCTCGGTCTTGGCGTTGCCACGTACGTCGAGGGCACCGGCGTCGGACCTTTCGAGAGCGCGCTGGTGCGGATCGAATCGAACGGCTCGATCACCGTCAGCTCGGGCGCCTGTTCCCAGGGGCAGGGCATGGAAACGATCTTCGCCCAGGTGGTGGCCGACACCTGGTCGGTCGATCCGCGCGACGTCGTCGTCGCGTTGGGCGACACCTCGCAGATCGCCATCGGGTTCGGAACGATCGCCAGCCGCAGCACCGTGAACCTGTCCGCCGCCATCCATCATGCGAGCGCGCGATTGCGGGCAAAGGTCTTCGCCATCGCCGGCAACATGATGGAGTGCGCGCCGGCCGACCTCGAGCTGCGTCGCGGCAAGGTTGGCGTCGTCGGCGCTCCCGGCTTGGAGGTGACGCTCGCCGCGGTGGCGCAGGCCGCCCGCCCCGGCTGGGATCATCGCCGTCCGGCGGGCGTCGACGCCGGCCTCGAGGAAACCTACTACTGGGAACCGCCGACGGTCACCTGGGCCAACGCCACCCATATCGCCCTGGTCGAGGTCGACATGGCGTCGGGCAGCGTCGCGATCGACCGCTACGTCGTGGCGCACGATTGCGGCGTCGTCATCAATCCGATGCTGGTCGATGGCCAGGTCGTCGGCGGCACGGTGCAGGGACTTGGCGGCGCGTTGTTCGAGGAATTCGTCTACGACCAGCAGGGCCAGCTTTTGACCGGTTCGCTGATGGACTACGCTTTGCCACGGGCAAGCGACAGTCCGGCCGTGGAACTGCTGCACCAGGAGTCGCCGTCTCCCCTCAATCCATTTGGCGTGAAGGGAGTTGGCGAGGGCGGTGCGATCGCGCCTCCTGCCGCGATCGCGAACGCGGTCTGCGACGCGCTCGCGGCATTCAACGTCGAGATCAATGCCACGCCCATGAAGCCCGAGCACATCGTGCGAGCCGTAGCGGCCGCCGGCGGGAACAACGGCCGGAACGAGCCATGATCACGACGGTCGTCGGCGGTGCGATGCTGCCTCATGCCCCGCAGTTCTTCACCATGCCGCCGACCGAGGACCTCGCCACCGTCGAGCGGGTGCGGGCCACGGCAGCGGAGATCGGCAGCAGGCTGCGCGAGCTGAAGCCCGATCTCTGGATCATCTTCTCCAACGACCACGCCGAGCAGTTCTTTCACGCCGTCGCACCGCCCTTCACCGTGCATGTCGGCGCCGACGCGCACGGGCACTTCGCGGGTCGCGACTTCAAGTGGCAGATTCCGGGAGCGATCGGCCTGGAACTCGTGCGCCAGCTCTACAGGCAGGGCTTCGATCCCGCCTTCACGAGCACGGCGAAATTCGACTACGCCATGGGGATACCGCTGACCCACATCGGGCACACCGATCCCGTCCTGCCGATCTACATCAACGCCTATCTTGCGCCGCAGCCGAGCATGGCGCGCTGCTACGCTTTCGGTGAGGCGATCGCGCGGTCGGTGACGGCGCTCGGTCTGCGCACGGTGGTGCTGGCGAGCGGTGGCATGTCGCATTTTCCCGGGACCGCTCGCTATTCCAACCCGGAGCTCGATTGGGACAAGGCGGCGCTTTCGCGCATCGCGGCGGGCAATCTGAAGTCCTTGATCGGCTACGACGAGGACGAGCTGGACGACAAGGGCAACATCGAGCTTCGATGCTGGGCATGTGCCGCCGGCGCGCTCGGCGAACGCAAGCCCGACATCGTGTCGCTGGATCCGAGCTGGCACCACAACTACGCCTCGGTCGCCTGGTTCGGCGGTGGCGCTGCGCCGCGTGACCTGCACTATCCGTCGATCAGGCCGGAGCTTGTCGGACTGACGAGCGCATTGCATGGGCTTGCTCATGATGCATCGGCGCGGACCGAGTTTCGGGCCGACGCAGGCGCCTTTGCCGCCCGCTTTCCCCTGACCGCGGAGCAGAGCAGGGCGCTGGTGCTGCTCGATGTGTCGGCCATGGTAACGATGGGCATCCATCCCCTGGTCGCCTTCCTTGCCAACATGCAGGTACAGCGCGACGGGCGGCCTCCAGCATCGGGTTCTTCAGCCGGCCCGTCCTGAGGAGCGAGGCTGCAAATCCCGACACACTTGTAACTCCCGCCGCTCCTCTCTCGGGCGCAAGTGTAGCGCTCGAGAAAGGAGCAACGACATGAGCAAGCCTTACATGGGCGGATGCGCCTGCGGCGCGATCCGCTATGAGATCTCCGGCGAGCCGGTTTTCATGAACGACTGCCAGTGCCGCGACTGCCAGCGCAGAAGCGGCACCGGCCACGGCTCGTACCTGACCTTCACCGGCCGCAAGGAAGTGAAGCTGCAGGGCGAGGCCCGGCACTGGGGGCTCGCGGGCGACAGCGGCAACATCAAGACACATGCTTTCTGCCCGACCTGCGGATCGCCGGTATATCTCACCTTCGCGGCCATGCCGGACCTGTTCACCGTGCATGCCGCGAGCCTCGACGATCCCGACCGGTTCACGCCGCAGGTGGTGACCTACGGTGTGCGCGGCCTCCGGTGGGACCACCTCGATCCGACCTTGCCCAGGTTCGACAGGATGCCGCCGCAGTAGTCCGGCGAATCCCGCCACACTTGTAACTCCCGTCGTTCCGACATCCGGCCCAGATTGATTGAAGACAAGCCTTGGAGGACATCATGACCATCACCGACACGAACCATTCCGTCGTTTCCCATCAGCAGTGGCTCACGGCACGCAAGGCGCTCCTGGCGCGCGAGAAGGAGCTCACGCATCTCGGCGACCAGATCGCGCGCGAGCGACGCGCCCTGCCGTGGGTGCGCATGGACAAGGACTACGTCTTCGCCTCGAGCGAGGGCCCGCGCCGCCTTGCCGACCTGTTCGACGGCCACCATCAGCTCGTGGTGCAGCACTTCATGCTGCCGCCGGGCTGGGAGCAGGGCTGCAAGAGCTGCTCCTACATGGCCGACCACACCGATCCCACGCTGGTGCATCTGGCGCACCGCGACACGGCCTTCGTCGCCGTCTCGCTGGCGCCGCTCGCCGACATCGAGCGCTTCCGCCAGCGCATGGGCTGGAAGTTCCCCTGGGTTTCCTCGTACGACACCGACTTCAATCGCGACTTCCATGTCACCTTCACGGCCGAAGAGAAGGAGAACGGCACGGGCGACTACAATTTCGGCAGCAAGCCGCCCGGTCAGGAGATGCCCGGCGTCAGCGTCTTCTGGAAGAACGATGCGGGCGAGGTATTCCACACCTACTCGACCTACGGTCGCGGCGTGGAGGTGATGATGCACACCTACAACCTGCTCGACCTCACGCCCAAGGGCCGCGACGAGGACGGGCTCGATTTCACCATGGCCTGGGTACGCCACCACGACCGCTACGAGGCGGCGCCGAAGGCCGTAGCCTCGTCAAAGTCGTGCTGCGGGCAGTGAGCACGCGGCCGAAACCGGGCGTGGCCGACAGCCTGTCGCTGCTGGCCGCGCCCACCTTCGCCGTCATGGCGCTGGTGACCGCCATCGGCGCCAGTCCGCTCGATGCCTTCTGCGCAGGTTCGCCGCTCGGCGGCATGGCGCCGATGTACCTGCTGATGAGCATCTTCCACGCCGCGCCGTGGTTCAGGTTACAAGGAGCATGAACCACCACCGTCATCCCGAGCGAAGCCGGCCGAAGGCCGGCGCAGTCGAGGGACCTCTTCTTGTCGACGCATCAACCGAGCAGGTCCCACTTCGCCTCGCTATGCTCGGCTCCGATCGGGACGACGCGTCTCAATTCTTCGCAGCCAGCTTGTCTTCGGTCCTGAGCTCGAAGTCGCTGGCGTCGTGGCGTTCGCGCAGCTGGTTCGCCGGGTCGCCCTGCAGGCGGTTGACGATGCGCCCGCGCTTCACGGCCGGACGCTCGCCGATCGCGTCGGCCCAGCGCTGGACGTTCCTGTATTCCTTCACCGCCAGGAACTCGCCGGCGCCGTAGAGCAGGCCCTTGGCAAGGCCGCCGTACCACGGCCACACCGCGATGTCGGCGATCGTGTAGTCGTCGCCCGCCAGGAACTTCGACTCGGCGAGCCGCCGGTCGAGCACGTCGAGCTGCCGCTTGGCCTCCATGGCGAAGCGGTCGATCGCGTATTCGATCTTGCTCGGCGCATAGGCATAGAAGTGGCCGAAGCCACCGCCGAGGTAAGGCGCGCTGCCCATCTGCCAGAACAGCCACGACAGGCATTCGGCGCGGACGGGATCGGCGAGCTTCGGCACGAACGCGCCGAACTTCTCGGCGAGATGCAGCAGGATCGCGCCGGACTCGAACACGCGGATCGGCTTCGGTCCGCTGCGGTCGACCAGGGCGGGGATCTTGGAATTGGGATTGGCCGCGACGAAGTCCGAGCCGAACTGTTCGCCCTCGCCGATCTTGATCAGCCAGGCGTCGTACTCGGCGCCCTTGTGGCCGGCCGCCAGCAGTTCCTCGAACATGATGGTGACCTTCTGCCCGTTGGGTGTGCCGAGCGAGTAGAGCTGGAAAGGATGGCGACCCACCGGCAGTTCCTTGGTGTGGGTCGGCCCCGCAGTCGGCCGGTTGATGTTGGCGAATCGGCCGCCATTCGGCTTGTTCCAGGCCCATACCGGGGGTGGGGTGTAGTCGGATGTGTTGGTCATGCGCGTGTCCCTCGAATTGTGGTGCGACCTTAGGCCTTTCGGCGCCGGGCGCCATCGAGCGTAAGTAAACCGGCCATGAGGGACGCTCATGGTCCATTAAATGCAGCAAAACAGGTACTTCCGCGAAGGTGTTGCAAAAAGACCACAAGGTATGGCTTGCAGAAGTAGCGCGATTGTAGGGGTTGCCGTGAAATAGTATAAATCGTGACGTTCGTTTGTCGCTAAGCCGCCTAGAAGGCAACACAGTCGGGGAGATTGCAGATGAAAAGGATGGTCGTTGGTGCAGCGCTGCTCGCGATGGCGCCGTTCGCTGCGCAAGCGCAGTCGCTACAGCCGGGGGGCGTCTATCTCGGCCTCGAAGGCGGCGCGAACTGGATTTTCAACAGCTCGTTCAATACCACGGCCTTCATCTCGCCGTCGTTCTCTGGCTCGTTCAACACCAGCGCGACGTGGCAGACCGGCTACGTTCTGGGCGGCATGGTCGGTTACGACTTCGTCGGTCCCCGCGTTGAGGTGGAAGGCGCCTATCGCGCGAACTACGGCAACCTGCAGTTTGGCGGCACTGCCGGCAACGCGGGTGTGATGTTCCAGCAGATCAACGTAATGGGTAATATCTATTACGACTTCTTCGCTGGCAGCCGGTTCGTTCCCTACGTCGGCGCCGGCGCCGGCGTCGCGTTCCTGAACGCGGGTGCTCTCAATAATTCAGTGAACAGCACGCAGTTCGCCTATCAGGCGATGGTCGGCGCGGGCTACAATCTCGACGAGACCTTCCGTATCAACCTGGAAGGCCGCTACATGGGCACGACCACGCCCAACTTCCAGCACAACGGCTTCGCTCAGGGCTCCAACTTTTCGCTCACGACCAGCCCGAGCAACAACAACATCAGCTTGATGGCGAGCCTGCAGATGAAGTTCGGCGCGGCTCCGCCGCCGCCGCCCCCGCCGCCGCCGCCGGCCGTTGCGCCGCCGTCGTTCATGGTGTTCTTCGACTGGGATCGCTCGAACCTGAGCCAGCAGGCGCTGAACACGATCCGGCAGGCTGCAGCTGCGTTCAAGAGCAAGGGCAACGCGCGCATCACGGCGACCGGCCACACCGACACGTCGGGCCCGGAAGCCTACAACATGGCGCTGTCGCTGCGTCGCGCGAACGCGGTGAAGGACGCCCTGGTGCGTGAAGGCGTGCCGGCTCAGGCGATCAGCGTGATCGGCATGGGCGAGAAGGGCCTTCTGGTCCAGACCGGCGACGGCGTGCGCGAGCCGCAGAACCGCCGCGTCGAGATCGTCATCCAGTAAGCGATCCGAAGCGTTTGTCTTCAGGGACGGCCGGGCTCTGCCCGGCCGTTTCCTTTTGCGCCTCGTCGAGACGTTCTTTGCGCGCCGGTTTTCAGAGCGGCCCTTCGTTCTCGTGTAAGGTTCTGCGGCATGATCCCGCGAGGAACTGAAAATGGCACGCGACGAAGTCCTGGTCGAACGCACGGGCCCGGTGACCACCGTGATCATCAACCGGCCCGAGGCGCGCAACGCCTGCCGGGTGGAAACGGTGAAGGCCCTGCACGATGCCTTCATGGCGTTCGAGAACGATGAGACAGCGAAGGTCGCCGTGCTCACCGGCCAGGGTGGCAGCTTCTGCGCCGGCGCCGATCTGAAGGAACTGGCGAGCGGCGAGGCGCTCGGATTCTGTTGGGCGGGCGGTGACAAAGGTGTGACCCGGCGCATGCTGGCCAAGCCGGTCATCGCCGCCGTCGAAGGCCATGCCGTCGCGGCGGGCCTGGCGTTGGCAGTGTGGTGCGATCTCAGGGTCGCCGACGAGACGGCGGTGTTCGGCGTGTTCTGCCGGCGCTATGGCGGGCCGATGCCCAACGGCTGCACGGTGCGCCTGCCGCGTCTGATCGGCCAGAGCCGCGCTCTCGACATGATGCTGACCGGCCGCGCCGTCGGCGCGCGCGAGGCCCATGCCATCGGGCTCGCCAATCGCCTGGTGCCGAATGGCGAGGCACGTCGTGAGGCCGAGCGCCTCGCGTCGGTGTTGGCCGGAGTGCCGCAGACGGCAATGTTGTCGGATCGCGCCTCGCTCGTCAGCCAGTGGGATTTTCCCGAAGACGAAGCCATTCGGCGCGAGATCGACGGCAGCCAGGCGGCCTTTCGCGAAGGCTTCCAGTCCGGCGCCCAGCGCTTCGTGTCGGGCGCCGGCCGACATGGGGAGGGGGCCGGCCGCTAGAGCGGAATGCGAGGAACCGTGCGCGGTTCCATTTCATCGCATTCGCGCACCCGAGATGCGTGTTGCAGGAGGCTTGGTCCAGCTGATTCCAGCCGGACCCTTCATGCTCCAGACGTGGTAACCTTCTTCCAGAAAAGATCCTGGGAGGAACAATGAAGAAGCTGCTGACGCGTCGTCACGCCATCGCGCTGGGCATGGCCTTGCCCTTCGTTGCAGCGCGCGCAGAGGCGCAGGCGCCGTGGCCGTCCAAGCCCGTGCGCTTCATCGTGCCGTTCCCGCCGGGCCAGGCGGCCGACATCTTCGCGCGGCTGATGGCCGAGAAATTGACCGATGTCTGGAAGCAGCAGGTCGTGGTCGAGAACAAGGGCGGTGGCGGCGGCATCCCAGGCGTCGAAGCCGGCAAGGCGGCGCCGCCCGACGGCTACACTTTCCTGATCGCTACTTCGGGCACGTTCGGCGTCAATCCCAGTCTCTATGCCGACCTGCCGTACAAGCCGCTGGTCGACTTCAAGCCGATCACAAACATCATCCGCGGACCGCTGGTGATCGTGGCCCACCCGAGCTTTCCCGCCAGCACCGTGGCCGAGCTGATCGAACTCGCGCGCAAGGAGCCCGGCAAACACTCCTATGCGTCGGCCGGTCCGGGCACGGCTCAGCATCTCAGCATGGAGCTGTTCAAGCTGCAGGCGAAGCTCGACATCGTGCACATCCCCTACAAGGGCTCCGGCCCGGCGATGGCCGATCTGCTGGGCGGCCATGTCAAGCTGATGATGGACAGCACCGCTTCGTCTCTCAGCGCCATTCGTGACGGCCGCATCAAGGCGCTCGGCGTCACGACGGCGCGCCGCGCACCGCTGCTCGACAATGTGCCGCCGATCGGCGACACCGTGCCCGGCTATGATTCCGCCGGCTGGTCCGGCCTGGTGGCGCCGGCCAAGACGCCGGACGAGATCGTCAACAAGGTGAACGCGGATCTCGTGGCCCTGATGCGCGATCCCGCGGTGCTGCGCCAGTTCGAAGAGCGTGCGACGCTGGCGGCGCCGATGACTCCGGCCGAGTTCGCCGACTTCATGGCCAAGGACATGGCGACCTGGTCCGAAGTGGTGAAAGCCACGGGAACCAAGCCGGGCACCTGATGCGGCAGCCCTGCACGGGGAACTGCCTTGGTGACCACAGTTCTTGACATTTCTTGAACGTCAGTTATAGTCCGGCGCTGCAGCATTGCTTCCCGTGCTGCCGCTCTCTGCATCGTTTATCCGAAACCAGAAGGAGCGCGGCCGACACCGCGTCGTCGCTGTTTGCGAGGGGGCAGGCCGTAGGAGTACGCACCGGCTGCTCGATCCGGCCGTCGGCGACACGAAAAAGCGGTAGCGCAACTAGCGTAACTGTCTGAATGCCTCGACCCGGCGCCAGGGGCCTAGAGGAAGCCGACCCAACGGCCGGCGACGAGCACGGCGAGCCAGAGGATGGCCGAGCAACCGGCGACCAACCGGACGCTGAAGTGGATCTCGCCGCCGTCGAGCGCCAGTCGATAGTGACTGTTGCGGTGTTGCACGCCGACGTTGGCCATTGCCAATACCAGCAGCGCCATCTTCCAGAGGAACGCGCTGTTCTCGAGGTATTCGCGCGGTTTCACGGAGAACAGCCAGAGACCGGTCACGATCGCCAGCGCGAGGCCGATGCCTGCGCTGCGCGACAGGAACGGACCGATCGCGGCCAGCGATGCGCCGCGCAGCAACCCCGCCAGCCGGAGGTCGAGCGGCAGGATGCCGCCGATCAGCAATCCGATGCTCGCGATGTGCATGGCGTTGACGAGCAGGTAAGCGGTGCCCGAGCGCTGCAGCAGGACGGCGCCCGGCCAGGCGCCGATCCAGTCGGCGAGCGTCATCGACGCTGTGCCGCCTCAGTTCGTCTTGATGCGCTCGGGATAGAGATCGTAGGACTTGCCGGCGACAGTGATGCGCACCGCCTTCATCCAGAGCTGGCTCTTGTCCTTGGAGCGATTGCCCAGGACGACGATGGCATCGCCCGCTTTGGCCGACGCTGCCGTGAAGCCCGAACGCTCGGTCTGATTGGGATTGGCGAGATCGATCAGCCACTGCTTGCCGTCGGTCGCCGTCACCTGCAGCGACGGATGCGGCGGCGCCATCGACACCGACTTCACCGTGCCCGAGAGCTCGCTCTGCTGGTCCTCGGCCCAGTTCCAGCCGTGATGGGCCAGCGCCGGCAGGCTCGTCGCTGCGGCGACGCCAGCGGCGCCACTAACGCTGAGCTGAAGGGCGCGACGGCGGCTCAATTGGATAGGCATCAGGTCCTCCCTGCGGAAGCAGCGGCAATGATTGCGCTGTCGTAACGCCTTGTCGAGGCAATCGATGCCCTACTGCCGGCTGCGGTCGCGCGGCTGCGCCTTCCCCTCCGACGGCGCAACACAGCGATGGCCATGCACGCCGGCCTGTCGGACCGCCGCCTCGCGCTCCTCGGGCGCATAACGGTCGCGATACGGCCCGACCGCCCAGGCCCAGCCCGCTGCGACCATCATCGCCTGCAGATCGTCGTCTCCGGCATAGCACTGCGCCATCGGGCGACTGTTGCGGCTGTCCACATCCACCTGCTTGCAGGTCACCGGACGGCCGGCGATGAAATCCTCGAGGGCCTTCTTGGCGAGTGGCGCCGGGTGCCACTGGCCGTCGTCGCAAGTCTGTCCCTTGGCGGGCGCCTCGATCGCGAACAGGCGCACGACCTGAGAGGAGAATCGCACCGTATTGCCGTCGACGACCTGAAACCTCGGCTTTGCAAGCGGCTTGACGGTCGTGTCGTCGTCATTCTGGGCGACGGCGGCAAACGACCACAAACAGGCGAACAGGATGAGGCGCCACATGTATGCGCTATTTTGCACGCCCCGGCTCGCCGTGGAAGGACTTGTCGACGGGAGGCTTCGGCACGATGTCGTTGAGCATTGGTGCGCCGAAGGTCAGTGGAAGCGCCTCACCCTTAGTCTCCAGGTAAATGCGAGGATGGCTGACGCATATTCCGATGGACCGACGCGAGCGCCAACTTTCGTGCAGATCCGCTCACCCGCAATGCCCGGCGGAAGAGGTCGCAAGCTCGTCATGCTGGGCGTCGGTCTTGCGCTCGTATCGGCTGCTGGATGGGCCGCCTATCGGTGGCTCGACCGCCCGCCCGCGCCTGCGATTGTTGCTGGCCCACCATCCGTGACTGAGGCGACCGTTGCTCCCGTTGCTCCCGTTGCTCCCGTTGTTCCAGTTACACAGCCGGCATTCGAGAAGCTGCATGGCGAATTGACCCGGCGTGCGGTCGACGCCGCCGTCGCCGCCCCGCCGTGGAGCCGAGAATCGTTGATGGATCGGGTGTCGCCGTTCGATCCGTCCGCGCCCGCTCGCGTGCCTGCGGACACGCCGCCGGTCGACGCGCCGACACTCGGCACGGACAGTGCGGCAAATGCCGGGTCATTCGAGATGGAGGTGCAGCTTGGCAAGGGAGAGACGATCGGAAGTGCGTTGAAGAAGCGTGGCTTCGCGGCGGACACCATCGCGCACGTCGTTTCGGCCCTGGCGCCGCATGTCAGCCTCAAACGTCTGCCGGTCGGTCTGGACATGACGGTGGAAGTCCGACCGTCGGGCCAGGACGGCGGCGAACCGATCCTGCAGGCGCTCACGCTCCACCCCGAGAGAGGTCGGGAGATCAAGGTCGAGCGGAACGGCAAGGGCAGCTACGCCGTGGAACGGCGGCGCTGACCGGCCTGTGCGCCGCGCGCGTCACAACTCTTTCTCGGCGAGCTCGCGGAATTCGTCGGGGACGGAACGGAAGGGCCCGAACGCCACCGAACCGTAGGCGATCGAAGCCCAGCCGAAGCGATCGCGGATGCGGTCGACCGCGCGGTCGGCCGAATGGCGCGCGAGGCCCCGGCGCGTGCCGGCGCGGCGCTCCTCATGTCTCGCGCCAAGTGAGAATTCCAGCTGCAGCCTGGGATGCTTCTCGAGGTGCGACACCGATATCGCGACCAGTGAGATGTGCTTCTCCTGCGGGTGGTCGGCCAGCGCCGCACGCACCAGCTCCTCGGCGATCTCCGTCAGGCTCGCTGTCGCCGCGATCGGCGCGTCGAGCGTCAGCGATCGCGTGACGCTGCGCAGGTCGGCAAAGCGCACGCGCACCGTCACGGTACGGCCGGCCAGCGACTTGGCGCGCAGTCGCGTGCCGATGCGATCGGCGAGATGGGCAAGCGCCGGCCGGTAGACCTGCGCCGTGGCGGGCTTGCGGCCGAGCGCCGACTGCGCGCCGGCCGAGTGCGCCCTGTGGTGCGTGCGGATCTCACGCGGATCGCGGTTCCACGCCAGCGCCAGAAGCTTCTCGCCCGCCGCCGGCCCGAGCAGGCGATCGAGCGCGTGCGGCGAGGTCCCGGCCAGCTCGCCGATGGTCGTGACGCCGCGCTCGGCCAGGCGCTGGCGCGTGACCGGGCCCACGCCCCACATCAATTCGACCGACAGGCCATGCAGGAATGCCAGTTCCTTCTCCGGATCGACGACGACCAGGCCGTCGGGCTTGGCGACCTGCGAGGCGATCTTGGCGAGGTGCTTGGTGCGCGCCACGCCGACCGAAATCGGCAGGCCGAGCTCCCCCTTCACGCGCTCGCGTATCTTGCGGGCGATCTCGGCCGGCGAGCCGAAGAGATGCGTGCAGCCTGCGACGTCGGCAAAGGCCTCGTCGATCGAGATGCGCTCGACCAGCGGCGTGAAGTCGTCGAGGACTTTCATCGCTGCGTCGCCGAGCTGCTGGTACTGTTTGAAGTGACCGCCGACGAAGATGAGCTGAGGGCAGAGCTCGCGCGCTTTGCGGCCGGGCATGCCGCCCTTCACGCCGAAAGCCTTGGCCTCGTAGGACGCCGCCAGCACCACGCCGCCACCGACCGCGATCGGCTTGCCGCGCAGCGACGGATCGAGGAGCTGTTCGACCGACGCGTAGAAGGCGTCGAGATCGGCATGAAGGATGGTGGCCGTCATGGCCTCGCTCGCAAAGTATGGAACATAAAGTGAACATATTGCAGGGCACGTCAAGCCACGAGACCTGGGAGCAGGCGCGGTATGCGACCTACGAACTCTGGTGGAGCGGCGCCTTGCAGCCCTGTTTCAAGGCGCCGTTGAGATTGGCGAAGGACGTCTCGGCGAGCAGGCCGGAGAAGGCGGGCACCAGGCTTCCATTCGGAATAGGACGGGAATTCACCGGCACGCGCCAGACCACAGCGGCCGGCGCGTCGATGTCGATGTCGGTCGCGGTCGCAATGCGCCGCGTCATTTTCCGACTGTCAGGCGACCTTTTCCTTCACGCCAGGTCCGACCGACAGCTTGGCCTTGGTCTTGGCTTTGACCTCATCGACCGTGACGCCGTCGGCCAGCTCGATCAGCGTCACGCCGCCGTTGCCCGTCTTGTCGATGGCGAAGACACCGAGCTCTGAGATCACCATGTCGACCACGCGCTTGCCGGTCAGCGGCAGGCTGCATTCCTTGAGCAGCTTGGAGGCGCCGTCCTTGGAGACGTGCTCCATGGTGACGATGACCCTGCGCACGCCAGCCACGAGGTCCATGGCGCCGCCCATGCCCTTGACCATCTTGCCCGGAATCATCCAGTTGGCGAGGTCGCCGTTCTCCGCCACTTCCATGGCGCCCAGGATGGAAAGATCGATGTGGCCGCCGCGGATCATGCCGAAGCTGTCGGCCGACGAGAAATACGACGTGCCCTTGAGCTCGGTCACGGTCTGCTTGCCGGCGTTGATGATGTCAGGATCGACCTCGTTGTCGAGCGGGAAGGGGCCGACGCCCATCATTCCGTTCTCGCTCTGCAGCGTGATGTCGACATCTTCCGGTACGTAGTTGGAGACCAGCGTCGGGATACCGATTCCGAGATTGACGTAGAAGCCGTCCTTGAGTTCCTTGGCGGCACGCGCCGCCATCTGTTCGCGAGTCCAGGCCACGGTCGTCGTCTCCTATGCCTTGCGGATGGTGCGTTGCTCGATCTTCTTGTCGTAGGGCGCACCGCAGATGATGCGCTTCACGAAGATGCCGGGCGTGTGGACGTGGTCGGGATCGATGGCGCCTACCGGCACCAGCTCCTCGACCTCGGCGACGCAGAGCTTCGCCGCCGTCGCCATCATTGGATTGAAGTTTCGCGCGGCCTTGCGATAGACGAGGTTGCCTGCGGCGTCGCCCTTCCACGCTTTCACCAGCGCGAGGTCACCGAACAGGCCGCGCTCCATGACGTATTCCTGGCCGTCGAACACCTTGGTCTCCTTGCCCTTGGCGACGTCGGTGCCGACGCCGGTCTTGGTGTAGAAGGCCGGAATGCCCGCGCCGCCGGCGCGGCAGCGTTCGGCCAACGTGCCCTGCGGGTTGAACTCGATCTCGAGCTTCCCTTCCAGGTACAGCTTGGCGAAGGTCTTGTTCTCGCCGACGTAGGAGCTGACCATCTTCTTGACCTGCCCGGTCTCGAGCAGCAGGCCGAGCCCATGGCCGTCGATGCCGGCATTGTTGCTGACACAGGTCAGATCCTTGACACCCGAATCGCGCACGGCGTGGATCAGCTTGTCGGGAATGCCGACCAGGCCGAAGCCGCCGCACATCACCATCATGCCGTCGTGCAGCACGCCTTCGAGCGCCGACCTGGCATCCTTGTAGACCTTGTTCGCCATCGATTTGTCCCTGCCTTCCCCGCCGTCATACGGCGGCGGAGGGGTTCTGAGCAACAGGTCTCGGCGTCGCCCCTATGCTGCTTTTTTGCCGTGGTGGCTGTGCAATTTTGCCCCCAGCACGCGGCGAATAGCGTTGAATTCCGGGCTGGCGACATCGCGCGGGCGCGGCAGGTCGAGCCGGTTGTCGCTCTCGATGCGGCCCGGGCCGGGCGTCATCACGACGACACGGTCGGCGAGGAAGATCGCCTCCTCGATCGAGTGCGTCACGAAGACGACGGTGAGCCTCGTGCGCTGCCAGATGTCCAGAAGCTCGTCCTGCAGGCGCTCGCGGGTCATGGCGTCGAGCGCGCCGAACGGCTCGTCCATCAGCACCAGCTCGGCGTCGTTGGCGAGCACGCGGGCGATCGCCACACGCTGCTTCATGCCGCCCGAGAGCTGGTGCGGATAGGCGTCGGCGAATTTCTGCAGGCCGACCAGGTCGATGAACCTGTCGACCATGTCCTTGACCTCGCTGCGCGCGAGCCCGCGCGAGGTCGGTCCGAAGCCGATGTTGTCGCGCACCGACAGCCAGGGGAACAAGGCATAGTCCTGGAACACCATGCCGCGCGACGGGTCGGGTCCTTCGATCGGCTTGCCCCACATCAGCGCATGGCCGGACGAGGGCTGCTCGAAGCCCGCCATGATGCGCAGCAGGGTGGACTTGCCGCAGCCCGAGGCGCCGATCAGGCAGACGAAATCGCCCTTGGCGATGGTGAGCGAGGCGTCGGACAGTGCATGGATCGTCTGCTCCTGCAGCTGGAACTGCTTGAAGACACGGTCGATCTGGATGATCGGGATCGACGCTTCAGCCATTGCCGTGGCTCGGGCTCCAGCGCAGCAGACGGTTGCCGATGCCGACGACGATGCGGTCCGACATGTAGCCCGCCAGCCCGATCACGATCATGCCGCAGATCACGAGGTCGGTGCGCGACAGCGTGCGCGCATCCATGATGACGGCGCCCAGGCCCTGCGGCACGCCGGTCATCTCGCCGACCACGATCACGAACCAGGCGAGTCCCAGCCCGAGCCGGAGGCCGGTGAAGATCGACGGCGCCGCCGCCGGCAGCACCACCTTGTAAAACTGGGCGTTGCCGCGGCAGCCCAGCATCGAGGCGGCTTCGAACAGCTTCGGATCGACCGAGCGCACGCCGAATATCGTGTTGAGCAGGATCGGATAGAAGGCGCCGAGGCAAACCAGGGCGAAGGCCGACTTGGCGCCCAGCCCGAACAGGATCATCGACAGGGGCAGCCAGGCGGTGACGGGGATCGGCCGCATCACCTGCAGGAAGGGATCGAGCAGCAT